>JANXZT010000003.1 GCA_025355395.1 Betaproteobacteria bacterium | reverse complement strand
ATGGAATTCGCGCCGATGTTCTGGCCGACGATCAACAGCTACAAGCGATTGGTAGATGGCTTCTGGGCGCCCGTCAAGCCGACCTGGGGCATCGACAACCGCACGTCCAGCTTTCGCGTCATCCAGGGTTCACCGAAGTCTACGCGGCTCGAAACGCGCTGCCCCGGCGCCGACATCAATCCTTACCTCGCCACCGCGGCGGTATTGGCGGCCGGGCTCGACGGCATCGAAAAGCAGCTCGCCCTGACCACGCCTCCGATCCACGGCACCAATCAGGGGTCGGAAAATATTCCGCGCGCTCCGCGCACGCTCATCGAGACGACGCGAGTTTTCCGGGCGTCCGACCGCGCGCGCGATTGGTTCGGCGACGAGTTCGTCGATCATTTCGCCGCCACCCGCGAGTGGGAATGGCGGCAATGGCAGGATGCGGTGACCGATTGGGAAATGAAGCGCTACTTCGAGATCATCTGACGGCCGTGGCGAACGGGGAGCTTGTGTTGCGCCCGCTCGGTCCGGCCGACGGGCCGGGCTACCGCGAGCTGCGCTTGCGTGCGCTCGCCGAATTTCCCGACGCGTTCACCTCGAGTGCCGCCGAGGCCGCCGCGACGGCCGATGATTGGTCAGTGCGGCGCATGCTGCCGCGTGACGGCCATGTGCTGATCGGCGCATTGATCGGCGAACGGTTGGCCGGCACCGCGGGACTCGATCGCCAGCCGCGCGAAAAGGAGCGCCACAAGGCGTTGCTGTACGGCATGTTCGTCGCCCCCGAGCATGCTGGACGGCGCATCGGCCGCAAGCTCGTGGATGCGGTCGTCGGCCAGGCGCGGCAGTGGCCAGGACTGGAGCAGATCGATCTTACCGTCACCCGCAGCAACGAGCGCGCCCGTCGGCTTTATCTCGATGCCGGTTTTGTGACGTTCGGCGTCGAGCACCGCGCGATCAAGGTGGCAGGCGTTTATTACGACAAGGAGCACATGGTGCTTTTCCTGGATCATCATGGCCATTGAACGTTTCAGCTTTCCTACCACCATTCATTTCGGCGCCGGCGCGCGCAGGCTCGTGGCGGCGCATCTCAAGCAACAGGGCATCGCACGACCGCTGATCGTGACCGACCGCGGCGTTGCCGCGTTGCCATTGCTGCGTGCCTTTCGCGACGAGCTCGCCGGCCTTCACGCAGCCGTGTTTTCGGAGATCTGGGGCAACCCGGTACGAAGCCAGGTGGTGCAGGGTGCCGCCGCGTTCAAGGCCCACAACGCCGATGCGGTGATCGGTTTGGGGGGCGGCGCGGCGCTGGATGTCGCCAAGGCCGTTGCGCTGATGGCGCACCATCCGGGCGATATCCTCGACTATGCCTGGGATCACCCGAACGTGCGCGCGATTACGCTTCCCCTGCCCTATTTCGTGGCGTTACCGACGACGGCGGGCACCGGTTCGGAGGTTGGCCGTTCGAGTGTTGTTTCCGACGACGTCACCCACATCAAGAAGATCATCTTTTCACCCGCGTTGCTGGCGAAGGCCGTGTTTGCCGATCCGGAACTGACCCTCGACCTGCCGCCCGCCATCACGGCGGCCACCGGCATGGATGCGCTGACCCACAACGTGGAATCGTATCTCTCGCCCGCTTATCACCCGCTTTGCGATGGCATCGCGCTCGAAGGTGTGCGCATTGCAGCGCGCGCCCTGCCGATGGCCGTGCGGGACGGACACAATCTCCAAGCCCGCAGTGACATGCTGATGAGCTCGCTGATGGGCGCCATCGCCTTCCAGAAGGACCTCGGTGCGGTGCATTCCTGCGCCCACGCACTCTCCACGGTGGCCGATCTCCATCACGGACTTGCCAACGGCATCATGATCGACCATGTCATGCGTTTCAACCTGCCCTCGGCGACGGCGAAGATGGCCGAGCTGGCGCGCGTCGCCGGAGTGCCGGGTGTCAACGCACTCGGTGAATCCGCTGCCGCCGAAGCATTCATCGCCTGGCTTGGAAAGATGAAATCCGATCTCGGCATTCCCGCGACACTGCGTGAGCTTGACGGCACGCGCAAGGTAACGTCCGCGGACATTGCGGCATTGGTCGAAGTCGCCATCAACGACATCTGCCATCAGACCAACCCGCGCCGTTGCGAGCGCGCTGACTTCGAGCGCATTTTCGCCGCAGTCCTCTGATTCACCATCGACCGCTGCACCATGCTCAAAATAGGCATTTCCGCGTGCTTCTTTCACGCCGACCCCAACCGCGCCATCTTCAAGGGGATGACACTGCAATACATCGAACAGAATGTTGCGCACTGGCTGATGCAGCGCGAAGTGCTGGCGTTCATGGTGCCTTCTCCGGACGGCGCCACGCGCCGGCCCGGCAGCCGGGCCACGGTCGACGCCTATGCCGATGAGCTCGATGGCCTGTTGCTGATGGGCGGGTCGGACGTATGCCCCGCCACGTACCATGAGGTCCCGCTGCGTCCTGAATGGAACGGCGACGGCGTGCGCGATGACTACGAAATCGCGCTGCTCCGCGCGTTTGTCGCCCAGGGCAAGCCGGTGCTCGGGGTGTGCCGCGGTGCGCAGATCATCAACGTGGCGCAGGGCGGCACCCTGTACCAGGACATCGCAACACAGCGGCCCGACGCGCTCAATCATCGCAACTGGGCCATCTACGAACAGAACTGCCATGCAACGGCCCTGATCGCGGCAACCCCGCTCGCAAAACTGTATCCGGGCACGTCGCTCGTCAAGACCAACTCGATCCACCACCAGGCGATCAAGGATCCTGGCCGCGAGCTTGTCGTGGAAGCATGGTCGGAGCCCGACCGCATGGTCGAGGCACTGCGGTGGACCGGCGGCTCCTATCTTTTTGGCGTGCAATGGCATCCGGAGTTCCATGATCCCACCGATCGCTCGTTCGTGGATGACACCCCGATCCTCGACAATTTTATCGCCGTGGCGGCCAATCACAAAGCGGCGGCGTATGCGCTCTGATCGTTCCCATCCATGAAAATCACCAACCCGGCCACCGGTACCACCATTGCCGACCTTCCCGCGGATTCGCCCTCGACGGTGCGCAAGAAGTATGAGCGGGCGCGTGCGGGACAACCCGGCTGGGCGGCGCGGCCGTTGCGTAAGCGGCTGGAGGCCATCGCAGCGTTCCGCGAGCGCATTGTTGCCGATCGCGAGACGCTGGCCCGTACCCTGACCGAGGAAGTGGGCAAACCGATCCGCCAGTCGCGCAGCGAGCTCAACGGCTTGCTTGCGCGCCTCGACTTTTTTCTGTCGGCATCGGCCAAGGCGCTGCACGAGCAGAGGGTTCGCGCCGACAGTGCGCAGAAGATGGATGAGCGGATCACGCACGAGCCGCTGGGCGTAATCGCCAACATTTCGGCATGGAATTATCCCTACTTCGTGGGCAGCAACGTGTTCGTGCCGGCATTGATCGCGGGCAATGCCGTGCTGTACAAGCCGTCCGAATTCGCGACCCTGACGGGCCTGCACATCGCGCGACTATTCGCCGACGCCGGCGTGCCGGAGGACGTGTTCGTGCCCGTCATCGGCGATGCGAAGACCGGCGCGGCGTTGCTCGCCCAGCCCGTCGATGGCGTGTTCTTTACGGGCTCTTACGCCACCGGCGCGAAGATCGCAGCCGCCGCCGGCAAGCGAATGATGAAAGTGCAGCTCGAGCTCGGCGGCAAGGACCCCGTCTACGTCTGCGACGATGTGGACGTGAAGGCTGCTGCGGCGGGCATTGCCGACGGCGCCTTCTACAATACCGGGCAATCCTGCTGCTCGGTCGAGCGCATCTATGTGCACGAATCGATTCACGATGCGTTCGTCGATGCCTTTGTCGCCGAGGTCAAGGGTTACCGCCTCGGTGATCCGATGGACGAGTCCACCTATATCGGCGCGATCACCCGGAGGCCGCAACTCGACGTGCTCAAGAAGCAGGTGACCGATGCCAAAAAACGCGGCGCCCGGCTGCGCACCGGCGGCAAAATCGTCAAGGGCAAGGGTAACTGGTTCGAGCCCACGGTGTTGACCCATGTCGATCACACCATGGCGGTAATGCGCGACGAAAGCTTTGGACCGATCATCGGGATCCAGAAGGTGAAAAGCGACGCCGACGCGATTGCACTGATGAACGACACCGAATATGGACTGACCGCTGCGGTCTATACCCAGGATCCAAAGCGGGCGCGGGCACTGCTGCGCGACATCAACGCCGGCTCGGTGTACTGGAATTGTTGCGACCGGGTGAGCCCGCGCCTGCCTTGGTCGGGTGTGAAGCACTCCGGCATCGGCCTCACCCTGTCGACCTACGGGATACAAGCGTTCACACGCCCCAAGGCATGGCATTTGCGCGAGGCGTGACCTTGGATATTCGCGCAGGTGCCTCACTACACATCGTCATTCCCGCGAAAGCGGGAATCCATTTTCCGTGCCCAAGGATAGGTCCAATTCAAAGTCAAAATGGATCCCTGCGTTCGCAGGGATGACGGTGGGTAGATCCGTCATTCCGTCATTCCGTCATTCCGTCATTCCCGCAAAAGCGGGAATCTATTTTCAAGCTCGACTACGTCCGCGCGAACGGCGATCTGTCGAACTACGTGCCGGATTTTCTGGTCCGGACGATCGACGGCACGATCTGGGTGGTCGAGACCAAAGGCCGGGCCGAGTTCGACCTGCCGCAGAAGATGAAGCGACTTGCGCAATGGTGCGTGGACGCGTCGGCGGCCAGCGTACCGGCGGGCGGTCGACTTACCGCTTTCTCTATGTCGATGAGACGGGGGTTCGAGCGCTCTGTGCCACGTACCCTGTCTGGTTGCGCGACAGCTTCACCGAGTATCAGTAGCAGAGCCCGATGTATAGGCAGGTTATCGGGGTTTATCCACTCGTGCAGTAACTTCTGAAGACTCGAATCGTCCCGCCCGGACAATGGGACTGGGGTTGCGGAGGCGAAAGGGTAGCTTTTGGTATAATTCGGGGATCGATGGCGTGA
>JANXZT010000491.1 GCA_025355395.1 Betaproteobacteria bacterium | reverse complement strand
TGAAAAGCAATCAAGACGCCAAGAGCTCAGTAAAAAGACTGAGCCTTATGGAGCGCCTCAAAAAGGAACCGGTGATTTGTGCGGAAGGCTATCTTTTCGAGTTCGAACGGCGCGGGTATTTGCAGGCAGGCGCCTTTGTTCCCGAAGTCGTCCTCGAGCATCCCGGGCTCGTGGAACAACTGCACCGCGAATTTGCACATGCCGGTTCCGATGTGATCCTGGCATTCACGTATTACGGCCACCGCGAGAAATTGCGCTTGATCGGTCGCGAGAAAGACCTCGAGCCGATGAATCGCATGGCGCTCAAGATCGCGAAAAAAGTCGCCAAGGACACCGGCACGCTTTTCGCGGGGAATATTTGCAACTCGACCACCTATATTCCGGACGACAAAGCGACACACAAAGCCGTGCGCAAGATGTTTGACGAGCAGATTGCCTGGGCAGCGGACGCCGGTGTCGACTTTATCATCGGCGAGACCTACACCCACGGCGGCGAAGCGTTGCTGGCGCTCGATGCGATCAAGGCGGCCAAGATGACGGCGGTGATCACGCTTGCGGTCCCCACCAACGGGGTCATGCGCGAGGGTTGGACGCCGGAGGATGCCTGCAAGCGGTTGGAGGATCGTGGCGTCGACGTGGTCGGGCTCAATTGTGCCCGCGGGCCCAGGACGATGCTGCCGTTGTTGAAGAAAATCCGCAAAAACGTCAAGGTGCCTATGGCTGCATTGCCAGTGGCCTATCGCACCACCATCAAGGAGCCAACGTTTCAATCGCTGAGCGACAAGCACTGTGACTGCATTCCGCGCGATCATCCATTCCCGATTGCGCTCGATCCGTTCACGTGCAACCGCTTCGAGATCGCGGAATTCGGCAAGGCTGCCTTTGATCTGGGGGTGAGCTACCTCGGAGTATGCTGCGGTGCAGGTCCGCATCATATCCGCGCGCTCGCCGAGGCGCTTGGGCGGAGCCCACTGGCCAGCCGTTACTCTCCCGACATGTCCAAGCATTACATTTTCGGCAGCGCCAAGGAGCTTCGCGGCGCCAAGGCGCTTCGCGAACACCATCTGCATTACGCCGACCAACTCCGGCACCGACGGAGCGATCGTTAAGCGAGTAGTATTTGTATCGGTCCCAACCGGACCGCCGACATCAGCAAACGGAACTTGGGAGGAAGCGATGGCAGACAAACTTCATCCGATCATCAAACTGGCAGGGCGCGAGTTCGCAGACGGAAAGCTCGACCGCCGCGATTTTCTACGCGTGGCGACGCTGCTCGGCGTCGCCGCCCCCATCGCTTTTGGCATGGCCGGCTTACCCATCCCTGCCCGCGCGCAAGGCACCCCGAAAAAGGGCGGCATAGTGCGCCTGGGCTCGCGTGTGCACGATCTCAAGAGCCCCCATACGTATTCGTGGGTCGAAGCGGCGAACGGCGCCCGGCAATGCCTAGACTATCTCACCTACACCGGTGTCGACAACGTTACCCGTCCCAACCTGGTGGAGAAGTGGGAAGCAAGCCCGGATTTGAAGTCGTGGACATTGCGATTGCGCCGCGATGTGACGTGGCGCAAGGATAACCGGAAGTTCACCGCCGACGACGTCGCGTGGAACCTGAAGCGCATGCTCGACGCCAAGACCGGGTCTTCGGTGGTTGGTCTGTTCAAGGGGTTCATCCTCGAAGAGTTCGAGACCGGCGAGAAGGACGACAAAGGCGTTGCGAAAAAGTCCACCCGGCTGTGGGACGCCAACGCGATTCAGAAAGTCGACGACTTCACGATCAGGCTTAACGGCAAGACGGCAAATCTCGGCATTCCCGAGGCCTTGTTTCACTACCCCGCCCTGATCATGGACCCGCTGGAGAACGGCGAGTTCAAGGTGGGCAGCAACGGCACGGGCGCGTTCGAAATGGTCGAGCTCGACGTCGGCAAGCGCGCCAAATTCGTTGCCCGGAAAAGCGGTCACTGGGGCGGGGGCGCGAATATCGATGCATTCGAAATCATCGATCTCGGCGACGATTCGGCGGCGCAGGTCACCGCGCTGGTATCCAAGCAGGTCGACATGATTTATCAAGGCGCCATTGGCACGTATGCGACGATCGAGCGGATACCGCACCTGCAGATCAACATCGTCGACACCGCCTATACCGCCGTGGCCCGCGTCCACTCGATCAAGCCGTTCGACGACAAGCGTGTGCGGCAGGCGTTGCGCCACGCCACCGATCCCGACGCCGTACTCAAGCTGGCCCATCGCGGTCTCGGGAAACCCGGCGAACATCATCATGTCGCGCCGACGCACCCGGAATACGCGAACGTCGGCTACATGAAGCAGGATATTGCCAAGGCGAAGGCACTGCTGGTTGAAGCCGGTTACCCGGGAGGCATCGATGCGGAGATTGTGTGCCGACCGCAGCCCGACTGGGAGTTGCTTGCGGTGCAGACGATGGTGGAACAATGGAAAGAAGCCGGCATCCGGGTCAAGATCAACGTGATGCCCTCGGCCCAATACTGGAGCAACTGGACCAAGGTGCCCTTCGGGTTCACCACCTGGGCGCATCGCCCGCTGGGCACCATGGTGCTTAGCTTGGCGTATCGGACCGGGGGCGCCTGGAACGAGGCGAACTGGTCCAACGCCGAATTCGACAAAATGATTACCGAGGCGGAAGGCTACCTCGAAGTCGACAAGCGCCGCGCGGTGATGGCCAAGCTCGAACGAATCATGCTGGACGAAGGGCCTATCGTGGTTCCGCTGTGGCGTCAGGTCTTCAACTACACGGACAAGAAAATCAAGGGCTACAAGCTCCATCCAAGCAGCTACATCGAAGCCAAGGACATGTGGATCGACGCCTAATGCCCTGACCGCTGTTTGACAGCGCCCAGCGCTGGCCGCCGGCGAGGCGGTGGCCAGCAATGATGGTGGTGACCGGAACCCGGGTGAGCCCGGATGCGGGCGGGAAAAATCCGAGTCACGTTACTGTCTGTTAACCGAGGGCGGCGATGCTGCGTTACACGGCCAAGCAGCTGCTGAACATAGCGGTAACGCTGCTTGCCGTCTCGTTCCTCGTCTTCGCGCTGAACGAGCTGACCCCGATCGACGTCGCGCGCAAGCTGCTAGGCCCTTACGCGACGCAGGACCAGGTCGACATCCTCTACAAGCAGATGGGGCTCGACCGCTCGCTCTTAGCCCGGTATTGGGAGTATCTCGCCAATGCGCTCTCCGGCAACTTCGGGGAGTCAAACCTTTATCGCAGGCCCGTTGCGGAAATCCTTTGGGACAGGCTGGGCAACACGTTGGTGCTGGCGGGTATTTGCTTCGCGGTCATCGTTCCGTTCTCCGCGCTCCTCGGCGTACTGGCGGGGATGCGGGAGCGAAGTTTTGTCGATCGTGCAGTCTCGGTGTTTGCATCGGTTTGCGCGTCGATTCCCGAGTTTGCGCTCGGCGTGTTCCTGCTGGCGATATTCGTCGTCGGACTGGGCATCCTGCCCGGCACCTCACCGTTGAGCACTAGCGGCGGCTGGCCAATCTGGTCGCAATTTGTTCTGCCAGTCGCGGTGGTGACACTCTACGACGGGGGCTACCTCATATCGATGATCCGCTCGTCGATGGTCGAGGTGATGCGCCAGCCCTATATCCGCACCGCAACGCTCAAGGGCATGCCATTCCGCAATGTCGTCGTGAAACACGCATTGCGCAACGCGCTGATTACGCCGTTCACCGTGATCCTGTTGCAGTTGAATTATCTGGTCTCCGGTCTGGTCGTCGTGGAGATGGTATTCGCCTATCCGGGCTTCGGCCGCATGATGCTCGAAGCCGCCCTGAACAAGGATATCGCCCTGGTCGAGGCGGGCGCGCTATGCGCGGTGAGCGTGACCATGCTCACGCAGATTCTCGGCGATCTTGGGTATATGGCGCTCGATCCGCGGATCCGCGTATGAACGAGATGGACCGAAACCTTGCCGCCGGGCAACCGGCTGCCGCCGTCGCGGTCACCCCGACGGAGCCGGCAAAGTCGAAGTCGGTTCGCGGGCGCACCTGGCTGGCGATAAGACACTCGCCCATTGCCATGGTTGGCGGAAGCATCGTCGCGTTCTGGATCGCTTGCGCACTGTTCGCGCCCTGGATCGCGCCCTACCCGCCCAACAAACCCGACGCGCTCCTGCTGGCCTATCCCTATCCTTCGGCGGCACACTGGCTGGGCGTCGACAATCTGGGCCGCGACATCCTGTCGCGCCTGATCTGGGGAGCAAGAACGGTCTTGACGGTAGCGCCAGTCGCCGTGCTGGGTGCGGCGACGCTCGGCATCATTCTCGGCCTGCTGGCGGGTTATCGCGGGGGCTGGATAGACGCCGTGATCATGCGCACAGGCGATACGTTGCTCGCATTTCCCCGAATCATTCTCTATTTGATCATTATCGCGCGCTTCGGCGCATCGGCATTCAACATCATCCTGGTGGTCACCGTAACGGCTGCACCGATCATCGCCCGCATCGTCCGCGGCGTAACCCTGGACGTCAGGAACCGCGATTATGTCGCGGCCGCGCGGATGCGCGGGGAGAGCGCGTCCTACATCATGTTCGTCGAGATCCTGCCCAACGCGCGCGGCCCGTTGATCGTCGATTTGTTCCTGCGTCTGGGCTTCACGACCGTGACCATCGGCGCCCTCGGCTTTCTCGGGGTCGGCCTGCCCCCGCCCGACCCGGACTGGGGCGGAATGGTGAAAGAAACCTACGGGATGATTTTCATCTGGCCGCACATGACTCTCTTTCCCGCCGCGGCTATTTCGTCGCTGGTGATCGGGTTCAATTTTCTGGCCACCGGTTTGCAGGAAATGGCGCGCGATGGTTGACATCCTCGCGTTCGAGAGCGTCACCATCGAGCACAAGGGCCGCGGGCCCGTGCCCAATCGCATTCTCTATGACGTCAGCTTTTCGATTCGCCCCGGCGAAGCGCTCGGACTGGTGGGCGAATCGGGCTGCGGCAAGTCCACGATCGCATTGGCGACCATGCGTGCGCTGCCACCCGGAATGAAAGTGACCGCCGGGCGCATCCTATTTCAGGGCCAGGATGTCAATTTGCTCTCAGACGGCGATCTGCGCCGCGTGCGGGGGAACCGGGCGGCGATGATCTATCAAGACCCGATGTCGAGCCTCAACCCGGTCATGACCGTCGGTCAGCAATTGATCGAAGTTCCCATGTTGCATCATGGGATGGACCGCGGGAAAGCCTGGAAGCGGGCGGTAACCATGCTCCATGAGGTGCGGCTGCCGGACTGCGCATCCATGATGGCGCGTTACCCGCACCAGCTTTCCGGCGGCCAGCAGCAGCGCGTCGTGATTGCGATGGCGCTGATGGCCGAGCCGGCGCTGTTGATCATGGATGAGCCGACGACCGGCCTGGACGTCACCATCGAGGCCGCGATCCTTGAACTGGTGCGCGACCTACGCGCAAAGTTCGGTGCCGCAGTACTGTTCATCAGTCACAATCTGGGCACCGTGGCGCGGATTTGCGACCGCGTCGGCGTGCTCTACGCGGGCCGCCTCATCGAAACGGGAACGCTGGGCAGTGTCTTCCGCGCGCCGGCCCATCCCTACACGCGAGGCCTGCTCGCGGCCTTACCCCGACTTAGCCTCGGGCGTCGCGGCCGCCTCGAGCCGATTGAAGGCACCATCACGGTCGGGGACCGCGCGCGCATCGGATGTGCGCTGTCACCGCGCTGCGCCTTTTCCCAGCCGCAATGCGATGGCGCCGAGATCGCCATGCACCCCGTCGGGCAAGATCAGGAGCATGTTGCGCGGTGCGTGCGCCTGGACGAGATCCCGGCGAGACCCGTTTCGTTGGCAGCCGCTCGGCCGCACGTCAACGACAGCGATTATGACGACGTAGAGGTATTGCTAAGCGTCAGGGAGCTGTCGAAGGCGTATGGCTTGGGCGGGCGCTTTGGTGGCAAGGGGAAAGGATCCATCCGCGCCGTTGACCGTGTCAGTCTCGACGCCCGCGCCGGAATGACGCTGGCGATCGTCGGGGAATCGGGCTGCGGCAAATCCACCCTCGCGAAAGTCATCTCGGGACTCACCTCCGCCTCCGGCGGCGAGGCACTCTTTCGGGGCGTCGACATTGCCGGACAGTCCGTCGACCAACGACCCGACGATCTGCGTCGGCGCATCCAGATGATATTTCAGAATCCGGATTCGACGCTCAATCCGAGTCACTCGATCGAATTCGCATTGGTGCGGCCGCTCAAAAGATTGCGCGGGATGAGCCGGGCCGAAGCGCGCGACGAAGTCCGCCGCTTGATCGAGCGCGTCCGGCTGGGGTCGGACGTCTTGGCTTGCCTGCCGGATCAACTCTCCGGCGGACAGCGGCAGCGCGTCGCCGTCGCGCGTGCGCTCGCCGGAAACCCGGATCTCTTGATTGCCGACGAACCGGTATCCGCGCTCGATGTCTCGGTGCAGGCGGCCATCGTCAATCTGCTAAGCGACATTCTGGAGCAGTCGCATATCGGTCTCGCCATCATTTCGCACGATCTGGCGCTGGTGCGGCACATGGCGGACTGGGTAGCGGTGATGTATCTGGGCAAGGTCGTCGAATACGGCCCGGCCGACCAAGTCTTCGCGCCGCCCTTTCACCCCTACACCGACGCTCTGCTTGCCGCCGCGCCCGAGCCTGATCCGGATGCCGGACCGCCCAGAGTCGTGCTCGGCGGGGCGATGCCCAGTGCTGCCGAGGAAATTCGCGGGTGTGTCTTCGCCAGCCGCTGTCCGCGCAAGATCGGCGCTATCTGCGACGAGGTCGTGCCGCCTGTACGCCACTTCGGAAAGCACACCATCGTTTGTCATCTCGACTTGCGATGCGGCGACGATGCCCACGCTTCACGCCGGATCAAAGCGGACCCCGCCCCCGGTTTCAGCTTGTAGTTGATTGGCGGCGTAATGCTTTTCAGATGATTCCAACCTGATCTGACTGCGGAGAGAGCAATGGGAGACGCACCGTTGGCGCAACGCGCGAGCTTCAAATCCATGTGGGAAAGCACCAGGCAGGATTGGGAAATCATTACGACGCACTACGAGCGCTTCACTCGCGTGTTGCCCGACCGTATCCTGTCCCATCTGAAGCTGCTGGGCGGCGACTCCGCAGGTTTTGCCGTAGACCGGTTGCAGCAGTCGCTGCTAACCGCGACGCCGGCCCAGAACGGCGGGGAGGACGAGGAGTACGTGGTGTGCGCGCTGCTCCATGACATCGGCGACATGCTCGGCTCGTGGAACCATCCTGACGTCGCAGCCGCGATACTCAAGCCGTTCGTGTCGGAGGCCAATCACTGGATAGTGGAAAAACACGGCATCTTCCAGGGCTACCATTTCTTCCAACAGATCGGGATGGAGCGGATCCGTGACGGCGGCGAAATCGCTTTGAAGCCCGCGCCAGGCGGCATCGATGACCACCGGTTTTTCGCTCGCCACATCGAGGCGCAGCAGAGTCGTGCCCGCGGCGCCGAGCCCTGCGAAGATCGACCACACAGCTACTACGATCAGCGGATGCTGGATCGACCACCGCACAATGCGGGCGAGCATATTGGCGCGCGTCCGGCGCGGCCGCCGCGTGTCATAGGCATCCGTGCCCGTCACGATGCACCCGCCGCCATGCCCATCGACCGAATCCCGTCCCTCGTGTGAGAATAATCTTCCGGTGCCGGGACCGGAACACAGTTCATCGGGTTTGGACAGGGAAATCATGACCGACATCACCACGGGCAAACTCGGCCCCAGCACCATGGCCATTCATGCCGGAGAAGGTATCGACGCCGTTACGCGTGCTTCCTCGCCGAATCTCGCCATGTCGGTGACCTTCGCGCCTGACGAAGTGACGGGATTTTCCGCGCGTAACCGCGCGAACTATGAGGGATTCGTCTATGCCCGGCTGTCCAATCCTACGGTGAAGCAGCTTGAGGACAAGCTCGCCGCTCTCGAGGGGAGCGAGTCATGTCAGTGCTACGCCTCTGGAATGGCGGCGAGCCACGCGTTGATGCTCGGACGCCTTTCCCAAGGGGACCACCTTATCATATCGGACACGAACTACGTCGGGACCGCCGAACTCGTGCGCGACAGCCTGCCGCGCTTCGGGATCGCGGTTACGCCCGTCGATACGTCGGACACACAATTGGTCGCCGATGCTATCCGGCCCGAGACGAAGATGCTGTGGATCGAGACACCGGCCAATCCGATCATGCGGCTCTCCGATGTCGCAACTCTCGCGCAACTCGCGCATGCAAAGGGCGTGCGCGACGTCGCGGTGGATTCGACCTTCGCCTCGCCCATCGGTCTCAATCCCATCGCGTTGGGAGCTGATTTCGTGATCCACTCACTCACCAAGTATATCGGCGGACATGGCGATGCGATGGGCGGCGCGGTTCTCGGGCGCAAGGCTGATCTCAATGCGCTCAATCTTGAAGCCAGCGTGCATTTCGGCGGCGTTCTCTCGCCCTTCAATGCCTGGCTCATCATGCGGGGGGCGGCGACCCTGCCGATCCGCATGCGCGCGCATCAGGAAAACGCCATAAAGGTCGCCGCCTATCTCGAAACGCATCCGCGCGTGCGCCGGGTTTTCTATCCGGGTCTTGCCTCACATCCGCAGCATGAACTGGCCCGCCGCCAGATGCGCAATTTTTCGGGCATGATGACATTTCAAGTGGAGGACGGCGAAGCACTGGCGCGGCGAATGGTCGAGAAGCTTGAGATCATCCACTATGCTGTGTCGCTCGGGCATCACCGGAGCCTCGTCTACTGGATTCCAACCGCCGCGCTGATGCGCTCGACCTTCCGGCATGAAGGAGACTCGCTGCGGCGCTATCGCGATTACGCGGGCGATGGTGTGTTCCGCTTCTCCATCGGCCTCGAAGACGACTGCGACATTTGCGCGGATCTCGACAGGGTGCTTTAGCAAAAGCGGGGCCGGTTCAGTCAAGCCGCGCTCCAGCCTCGCGCGCAAGGTTCCCCCACTTGCCTACATCGCCCTCGATCAGCGTAGCGAACTCCGCAGGAGTGGATCCGGCCAGATCGACGCCCTGCTGGATGAGCGTGTCAGCGATCTCGGGCATCTTGAGCACGCGCGCAAAATCGTCGGCGAGCCT
>JANXZT010000472.1 GCA_025355395.1 Betaproteobacteria bacterium | reverse complement strand
CTTTGAAGGTGATCAACCCAGGCGCGCGCGGTGCCTTGCGATCTGCGCTCGCACCTGAACCGGGGCCGTGCCGCCGAGCGTGTTGCGCGCATTGAGCGAGCCGCGCAGGCTCAGCACGTCGTACACGTCTTTTTCGATGTTCGGGTTGAACTGCTGCAGTACGGTAAGCGGCAGTTCCGAAAGATCGACCTTGTGCGATATCGCCGCCTTGACCGCGTGCGCCACGGTTTCGTGCGCATCGCGAAAGGGCAGTCCCTTCTTCACCAGGTAGTCGGCCAGATCGGTCGCGGTGGCGTAGCCGCGCAAGGCAGCGGCTTCCATCGCCTCCGGCTTGACCGTGATGCCGCCGATCATCTCGGCAAAGATGCGCAGCGTGTCTTTCAGCGTGTCGACCGTGTCGAACAGCGGTTCCTTGTCTTCCTGGTTGTCCTTGTTGTAAGCCAGCGGCTGGCCCTTCATCAAAGTGATGAGTGCCATCAGATGGCCGACGACGCGACCGGTCTTGCCGCGCGCCAGTTCCGGCACGTCCGGGTTCTTTTTCTGCGGCATGATCGACGAGCCAGTGCAAAACCGGTCGGCGAGCGCGATGAAGCCGAAGCGCGGGTTCATCCAGAGCACGAGCTCTTCGGAAAGACGCGAGAGATGCACCATCACGAGCGAGGCCGCAGCAGCGAATTCGATCGCGAAATCGCGGTCGGAAACGGCATCGAGCGAGTTGCCGCATAACCCGTCGAAACCGAGCTCGCGGGCCACGGACTCGCGATCGATGGGAAAGCTTGTGCCAGCGAGTGCGGCGCTGCCGAGGGGCAGCCGGTTGACGCGCTTGCGGCAATCGGCCAGTCGTTCCGCATCGCGCGCGAACATCGCCTCGTAGGCGAGCAGGTGATGCCCGAAGGTCACCGGCTGGGCGACTTGCAGATGCGTGAAGCCGGGCATGATCGTATCGGCATGCGGCTCGGCGAGATCGAGGAGCGCCATGCGCAGCACCGACAGGCGCGCAGCAAGGGCATCGATCGCGCCGCGCAACCATAACCGGATGTCAGTGGCGATCTGGTCGTTGCGCGAACGCGCGGTGTGCAGGCGCTTCCCGGCGTCACCAACGAGCGCGGTCAGCCGATGCTCGATATTGAAGTGAACGTCCTCGAGCTCACGGCTCCAGGCAAACTCGCCGCGCTCGATCTCGCCACGAATCCGGGTCATTCCGCGCTCGATCGCGGCGAGATCGATGGCCGAGATCACGCCAGTAGCCGCGAGCATGCGGGCATGCGCAAGGGAAGCCGTGATGTCGACGCTGGCAAGCCGGCAGTCGAAGTCCACCGATGCGGTGTAGCGCTGCACCCGTTCGCTCACCGGTTCGCCGAAGCGCCCCGACCAGCCTCCGGCAGGCGGATTCGTGGAAGGCGATTCGGGTTTGGCCATGGCGCGCAAGGGGGCCTGGATTTCAGCCGGAGCGGTCGAAAAACGTTGGAAAGCGACGCAGAAGAGACATTGCCGGGCGCATTCGCTCTTATTGGTGCTGCACCGCTTGCCTGCCGCTCGCGCCGTTGCCGACAATGGCTGCTTTCGCAGGCTGCGGGTTGCTTGGCGAATTGTGGACCGGCACGAAGCTTGCGATGAGTCGTCTTGATGCAACCGATTATAAGACAAAACCAGGAAGCACCCAGGCTGCCGGATTTCCGCAACCTCGGAACCGTGTTGCGGATCCTGCTCGCGGTAAACGCGATCGCCGCCATCGGCGTGCTCGTCATGGAGCCGCGCGGGGAGCTGTGGTCTGCCACCTGGTTCGACGCGCTCGCCTATGTCGAGCCGTATCTGCTGGCCGAAATCCTGCTGCTCTATGCGTTGTCTCCGGTGCTCGTGCGAGAGTCGTATGCCACTGGCGCCGGCACGGTGGTCGGATTGACCGTTCTAGTGGGCGTTGCGATCGAGATGCTCTTCGGACGCGTCGCGCCGATCCCCACTATCGGCTTGTTGCGCCATCTCCTGCTCGCGATGCTCCTTTGCGGCGTGCTGCTCGGCTACTTTTATCTGCGCGCGAAAGCGCTTTCTCCCGCAATCACCGAGGCGCGATTGCAGGCGTTGCAGGCGCGCATCCGACCGCATTTCCTTTTCAACAGCATCAATGCCGTGCTGTCGCTCATGCGCTCCGATCCGAAGCGGGCGGAGGAAGCGCTCGAAGACCTGGCCGACCTTTTCCGGGTGTTGATGCGCGATAACCGCGACCTCGGCCCCCTCGCCAACGAGGTGGAGTTATGCCGGCAGTATCTACACCTCGAGCAACTGCGCCTGGGCGATCGGCTGCAGATTGAATGGCATTTGAACAGCATGCCGGGCGATGCGCTGGTTCCCCCACTGGTGTTGCAGCCCCTGCTCGAGAACGCGGTGTATCACGGCATCGAGCCCTTGAGCACGCCTGGTGTGATCTCCATCAATATCTTCTGCAAAAGCGGCGAGGTGCACGCAATCGTGCGCAATCCGTATCGGGTCGCCGGAGGGCGTCATCACGGTGGCAACAAGATGGCGCTCGGCAATATTCGGGAGCGCCTCGCGCTTCATTTCGATGCCGAGGCTGCGCTGACTTCACGGGTGAAGGCAGACCAATACGAAGTGCACATCCGGATGCCGTATCGCGTGGCGAACAGCGCCGGCAGCGCGCCCATGCAGGATGAGGCAGCAGGACCCGCGCCCGCACCGTCCTCATCCGGCGGGTCGATCATCGAGCGCACGCGCGGTCGTCCCGCGATGGCGCATCCCCATGGCGCGCTGCGTCGCCCGGAGACTTCGCATGGCTGACCGTCCATTGCGCATCCTGATCGTCGACGATGAAACGCCGGCGCGCCGGCGCTTGCGCGAGCTGCTGGATGATTGCGCTGCGACACTGCCCCTTATGGTGGTCGGCGAGGCAGCAAACGGCCAAGAGGCGATGGATCTTCTGCACACCGTCTCGGCGGATCTGGTGCTATCGGACATTCGAATGCCGGACATGGACGGCCTGGAGCTTGCGCGTCATCTCCTGAAGCTCGCGCAACCTCCGGTCCTGGTTTTCACCACGGCCTACCACGAGCATGCCCTGCAAGCATTCGAAGTGAATGCCGTCGACTATCTCGTCAAGCCCGTCCGGGTGCAGCGCTTGCTGGCCGCGCTGCAGAAAATACCGCGCCTGACGCCACTGACGGCCGCCAAGCTCGATCAGCTACCGCTTTTTTCGCGTCGTTTCCTTTCCGTGACCGAGCGCTCACGGGTGGTCCTGATTCCCGTCGAGGACATCGTCTATCTCAAGGCCGAGCTCAAGTACATCACCATCCGCACCGCACAACGCGAGCACCTGCTCGAGGAGTCGCTTACCCGCCTGGAGGAAGAGTTCGGCGCCCGGTTCGTGCGCGTGCATCGCAACTGCCTCGTCGCGCGCGAGTGCATCCGGGGCTTCGAGCGTCGTGCCAGCGACGACGGCGATGCGCACTGGGAGGTCCTGCTGAAAGGCGTGACCGAGACGCTCCCCGTTTCCCGCCGGCAGCAATCCGTGGTGCGCGAGATCGGCCGCGAAACGACGATCTGAGTGCCCGCACGATGGGGGCCCGGGACCCGATTGCCCGATCATGATTTCTGCGCGTGCGATAAGCTCGCACCGCTTCTCGCGTTCCCCCCTTTTCCCGGCTGATCGTCAAATGACTCAAAAACGCGTTCTGATATGTGGATCGGTTGCGTACGACACCATCATGGTGTTCCCCGACCGCTTTGGTCGCCACATCCTGCCCGACCAGGTGCACATGCTGTCGGTGTCCTTCCAGATCGGCGAAATGCGCCGGGAGTTTGGCGGCTGCGCCGGCAACATTGCATACAACCTGCAGGGATTGGGCGGATCGCCGGTGGTAATGGCGACGATCGGCGACGATGGCGGGCCGTATCGCGAGCGCATCGCCGCGCTCGGTATCGCGCCGGATGGATTGCGCAGCATCCCCGGCACCTACACAGCGCAGGCGTTCATCATCACCGATCTCGACAACAATCAGATCACGGCCTTTCATCCCGGAGCCATGAACCATTCGCACGAAAATGCGGTAGCGGCGGTGTCCGATATTGCACTCGGGATCGTCGCGCCGGATGGACGCGAGGGCATGCAGGCGCATGTCGAGCAATTCGCGAATGCCCATATTCCGTTCATCTTCGATCCGGGGCAGGGCATGCCGCTGTTCAGCGGCGATGAGCTGATAGGGATGATCGATGCCGCGAGCTATCTTGCCGTCAACGACTACGAGGCGAGCCTCCTCTGCGAGCGTACGGGACTCGACCTCCAGACCATCGCGCGGCGCGTCCAGGCAATGATCGTGACCCACGGCGGCGCAGGCTCAGAGATTCACACCGACGGGCACTGCATCGGGGTTCCGGTGGCTAAAGCCGCGACCCTGACCGATCCCACCGGCTGCGGTGACGCGTACCGGGCCGGATTGCTTTACGGCATCGCGAACGAATGGGATTGGCAGCGCACGGGCCGCCTGGCGGCAACGCTCGGAGCATTGAAGATCGGCACCCGCGGCGGGCAGAATCACGCGGTGTCGCGCGAACGTGTCGCAGAGCTATACTTTGAAAGCTTCGGCGTTCAACTTTGGTGAGGCTTGATTCATGACATTTCACAAAGCGTTCCTGCCGTCATTGCTGGCCGTTCTTTTGGTTGCCTCGCTCGCCGGTTGTGCGCCGACGAGATCGGGTGACGTTTATCGCCGCGGCGAAACGCTGCGCGCCCAGTCCGTCGAGATGGGTGTGGTGGACGGCATCCGGTGGGTGCGGATAGAAGGCGGTCAAAGCGGCGTGGGCACTATCGGAGGCGCGGCGCTGGGCGGGATTGCCGGCAGCACGATCGGCGGAGGCTCGCGCGCCAATGCGGCGGGCGCGGTAGCCGGTGCGATTGTCGGCGGCGTGCTCGGTACGGCGATCGAACGCGACGCCGCGCGCACGCAGGGCATGGAGGTGACGGTGAAGCTCGATTCGGGTCGCACCATCGCGGTGGTGCAGGATGGCGGCGAGTTGCTGCGCCCCGGTGATCGCGTGCGCGTGCTTTCCGACGGCAGCACCACGCGCGTCAGCCGATAATCGTCTCCGCTGCCCAAGGCTTCGGTGCGTAACGTTGCGGAGCGCGCTGTAGAAGCAACGGCCATCGCGCCGCTGCAACGGCTGGAGGATGGCCGCATTTCCCTGTTGTTGCGCATTGTTCGCTTCTTGCGCGCGATGGCGCACGTGGTGGAAGGCCTTGCCACCATCGTCGCCATTTTTCCTTGGATCAGGAAGGCACGCCGGCAGGCGATCGTTCGTCATTGGTCCGGGCGTCTGTTGCGAATTTTTGCCGTCGAGACCCGGGTTCAAGGCCGACACCACCAGGATCGGCTGCGCGGCATGGTCCTGGTCGCCAACCACGTCTCCTGGCTCGACATTTTCGTGCTTAATGCAGTGCAGCCCGCGCGTTTCATCGCCAAAGTAGAGTTGCGGCGGTGGCCCTTCATCGGTTGGTTGATCGCCGGGGTGGGCACGCTTTTCATCGAGCGCAGCCGGCGCCGGCACACGCAAGAGGTCAATCGTCATGTGGGTGAGGCGCTTGCCGGCGGGGACGTGGTCGCCATCTTCCCGGAAGGCAGAACGAGCCATGGCATCGACGTGCAGCCATTCCACGGCTCGCTATTGCAGCCCGTCATCGACGTCGCCGGGCATGTGCAGCCGGTTGCCATTCGCTATCGGCTGGCGAGCGGTTCGCCAACGATCGTGCCCGCCTACGTGGAGGACGTTAGCTTCCTGGGGTCGGTGTGGCGCATCACCGCCGAGCGCGCGATGGTGGTCGAGCTCACGTTTGCAACGGCCATACCTGCCGCAAAGCAGCATCGCCGCGCGCTCGCGCGTGCCAGCGAGACCGCTATTCGCGCGGCGCTGGGATTACCGAACCACGGCCGGGAACCTGGAACACCCGGTGATCGGGAAGCTTAAGCGCCGTCAACGCGCCACCCCAGAGGCAGCCCGAATCGAGCATCGACACATTCGGTGCCAGCAAGAGGCCAAGCGTCGACCAATGTCCGCACAGGATGTGCTTGCGCGCGGACGCGCGATGCGGGTGCGCGAACCACGGCTTGAACCCTTCGGGTGCCGCCTCGGGTCCGCGTTTCTCGCGCAATTGCATCGTGCCTTCCTCGCTGCAGAATCGAAGGCGGGTAAAGGCGTTGACGGCCACGCGCAAGCGATCGAAGCCTTCGAGATCGTCGCGCCAGGTGCGCGGCTCGTCGCCGTAGAGGCAGGCCAGGAATTCGTCGGCCCGCGGGCCAGCGAGCACCGATTGCACTTCGCCGGACAGCATCAGCGCCGTGGCGGGCGTCCATTGCGGCAGTAAGCCGGCGTGGACCAGCAGGCGCTCGCCTTCGAGCACAACCAAGGGGCGCTGCTGCAGCCAGTCGAGTAGTTCCGCACGGTCGGGCGCATCGAGAATCGCATGCAGCGTATCGTCGTCATGCATGCGCCGGTGCCCGCGCGCCACGGTCAGCAGATGCAGATCGTGATTGCCGAGCACGGTCACCGCGGCATCGCCGAGCGCCTTCACCTCACGCAGCACGGCGAGTGAGCCCGGCCCGCGATTGACGAGATCGCCCACGAGCCAAAGCCGGTCGTGCGCCGGCGTAAAGCCCGTCATCGCAAGCAGCTCGCAGAACTCGGCGTGGCATCCCTGGATGTCGCCGATGGCGTAAAGGCTCAGGAAATCCCCGGTAGATGCGACATCGCATCATCGACGCGCCTCGGCATCGATGCGATGCTGAAATTGCGGCGCAATTCTAGCACCGGCGCAGCACGCCCTCTCTTGGCATCGTTATTGTATGTGAGAGCCATGCAGCGATGGATTGACAAGGCCGCCGCACGCCCTTACGCTTGACGTCTGCGCCGATTTGAGATTCAGCTTGCGGGCGCGTGACAAATTCCGCTAAAGCGAGGTTGCGCCGATCTCCCGGAACGGCATGGGAGAGCGGAATGAAGCCCGTTCGGCGGAAGCTGAGCGGGTTTTTGTTTTGGAGTCCTCCATGAGCAATCAAGCGCCACCACCGGGCTTTACCACCGCCATCCTGCACGCGGACCCCGACGCGGACATCGAGCACGGCGCATTGCACAAGCCGCTGCATGTGTCGGTGGCCTATGGTTACCGCGACGCGCGTGATCTTGCGGCGGTCTTCCAGGGGTGCATGCCGGGGTACGCCTACGGCCGGCAAGGCAACCCGACTGCCGCCGCGCTGGAGGTGAAAGTGACAGGCATGGAAGAGGGGATCGCCACGGTGTGCTTTGCCACGGGCATGGCCGCCATCGGTGCGGTGATGCTTTCACTGCTGAAGGAGGGCGATCACATCGTGGCGAGCCGGTACCTGTTCGGCAACACGGTGAGCCTGTTCAACACCCTTGCCGCCCAAGGCATCGACGTTTCTTTCGTCGATGCGACCGACGCAGCCAATGTCGAGGGCGCGCTCAAGTCGTCGACGCGGATGGTGTTCGTCGAAACGATCGCCAATCCCCGCGTGCAGGTCGCCGACCTCGGGCGCATCGGAGAGCTTTGCCGGGCGCGAGGCATTCTCTACATCGTGGACAACACGATGACCTCGCCATGGCTCTTTCGTCCGCGAGCCGTCGGCGCGGGGCTCGTAATCAATGCATTGACGAAATACATCGGCGGACACGGCAACGCGTTGGGGGGGAGCGTCACCGACACCGGCCTGTTCGACTGGACGCGCTACGAAAATATCGCGGCGAACTACAAGAACGCAAAACCGGAGCTCTGGGGCATCACGCAACTGCGCAAGAAGGGATTGCGCGATTGGGGTGGGACTCTTTCGGCGGAGCAGGCGCATCACATCGCCGTCGGCGCCGAAACCCTCGCGCTGCGCATGGATCGAACCTGTGCCAACGCGCTTGCGCTCGCGCAATTCCTGGCGGGTGAGCCCCAGGTTCGCACCGTGCATTACCCGGGCTTGGCCGATCATCCGCAACATGCGCTGTCGCAGTCATTGTTCCGTGCCTTCGGTGGCCTGCTGTCGTTCGAGTTGAGGGATGGCATGGACCTGTTCGATTTCCTGAATCGATTGCGCATCGTCATCTCCTCTTCCAACCTGGGCGACAACCGTACGCTCGCCATTCCGGTGGCGCACACCATCTTCTGGGAAATGGGGCCCGATCGGCGCGCCGAAATGGGTATTGCCGATTCGCTGATCCGGGTGTCGGTGGGCATCGAGGATTGCGCGGACCTGATCGGCGATTTTGCGCAGGCTTTGGCAGAATCGCCATCGAACTAGTATGAACAG
The DNA here is from genome assembly GCA_025355395.1 of Betaproteobacteria bacterium. Taxonomy (GTDB): domain Bacteria; phylum Pseudomonadota; class Gammaproteobacteria; order Burkholderiales; family Casimicrobiaceae; genus CAIWHR01. The sequence continues at coordinate 7,834 of JANXZT010000472.1, read as the reverse complement.
GCCCTAACTCGGTCATTCCCGCGAACGCTGAAATCCATGTTATTGCCGAAAAATGGATCCCCGCGTTCGCGGGGATGACGATTGCTGAATTTGGCCGCTGCGCGATTGCTGAGTTTGGCCGTTGCGCGATGGCTGAATTTGGCCGCTGCGCGAATGCTGAATTTGGCCGCAACGCGAATGCTGAATTTGGCCGCTGCGCTCCTACCAGATTTCGCGCGTCACGATTCCTGCGGGCGTGCACTCGAGATACGAACCACGATCGTACCAATCCGCGAGTACCCAGCGTTCGCACTCGCGGCCATCGACCTCCGTACGATGGCGTGCGGGTCGATGGGTGTGGCCGTGCACCATTCGTGCGACGCCGTGCGCCCGAAACGCCGCTGCCACGGCATCGGGCGAAACATCCATGATCGCTTCGGGCTTGTGCGCCGACGCTCGTCGGCTTTGGCGCCGCAACGCGCGCGCGATGCCGCGGCGTACGGGATAAGGCAACGCCAGCCATCGTCGCTGCCACGTCGGGTCGTGCGACCAGGCGCGAAATTTCTGATAGCTCCGGTCGTCCGTGCAGAGCTCATCACCGTGCAGGATGAGCGTGGGAGTTCCCTGCACGTCGAATACCGCCTGTTCGGGCAGCAGCGTGCCCGCCGAGGCTTGGGCAAAGCGCTCGCCGAGCAGAAAATCGCGATTGCCACGCGCAATTCCGACCCGCACGCCCGCATCCGACACGCCGCGCAACGACCTCGCGACGTCCGCGCCGACCGGCTCGCCCAATTGGTCGTCGCCGATCCATGCATCGAAAAGATCGCCCAGCACATACACCGCATCCGCAGCGCGGGCGGGACCGTTGCAAAAGGCGCTGAAGGCGGCAAGGAGCGCCGGACGCGCCGGCGACAGGTGAAGATCGGAAACGAACAGAGTCGGTCGCACAAGGACCGGCCGCTACCGAGGCGGCACCGGATCGTACCGTGCTGCGCTCACCACGGACTCAGCTCATCACCGCGAAGGTCGCATTCAGCCGGCGACTTCCTCGGCCCGCGTGATCATCACGTCCTCGCGCGGAACATCCTGATGGAAGCCGCTGGTGCCGGTGGCTACACCCTTGATCGCATCGACCACATCCTGGCCGGCGACAACCTTGCCGAATACGCAGTAACCCCATCCCTGTGGACTGGGTCCCTTGTGGTCGAGGAAGTCATTGTCGCCGACGTTCATGAAGAACTGCGACGACGCCGAGTGCGGCTCCGAGGTGCGGGCCATGGCCACCGTATATTTCCTGTTCTTGAGGCCGTTGCCGGCCTCGTTGGCGATGGTCGCGCGTGTGGGCTTTTGCTTCATGCCGGGCTCCATGCCGCCACCCTGGACCATGAAGCCATCGATCACGCGATGAAAAATCGTGTTGTCGTAGTGTCCGTCCCGCACATATTGCAGGAAATTCTCGACCGTCCTGGGTGCGTTTTCCGCATCGAGCTCGAGGGTGATATCGCCGTGATTGGTGTGCAGAATGACCATGATGTTCGACCTCACTTGGGCGCATCGATGACGATGGCCTTGTTGATGATGATCTTCGTGGCCGGCACGTCCTTGGGAAACGGGCCGCCGGCGCCGGTGGGTGCCTTGGCGATTGTGTCGACCACGTCCATGCCCGACACCACCTTGCCGAACACCGTGTAACCGTAGCCTTGCGGGTCCGGTGAGCGGAAGTTCAGGGACTTGTTGTCGGCCACGTTGATGAAAAACTGCGCGGTTGCCGAATGCGGATCGCCGGTGCGGGCCATGGCCAGGGTTCCCGGCACATTGGAGAGGCCGGCCTTGCTCGCCTGCTCCGCTTCATTAGGCACCGGTGCACGGGTCGGCCTTTGCCTGAAATCCGGCGTAAAGCCGCCGCCCTGGATCATGAACCCGGGGATGACGCGATGGAACTGTGTGCCGTCATAGTGGCCGGCCTTGACGTACGCGATGAAATTCTCGACCGTCTTGGGCGCGGCCTCGGGGTAGAGCTCGACCGAGATCTTGCCGGCCGTGGTGTCGAACTCGACTTGCGGATTGGCGGCCCACGACGGCAATGCTGCAAGCGTCAATGCGCAACTGGTGGCGACCATCGCCACAAAAAACAGGGAGAATGAACGACGCAACATCAAGGACTCCTGACAGGAAACGGAAAAAACAAAAAGCTTAGGGCTTGCCGGTGGTGATACCCGGTGTGAGCAGATCGCGAGCGAGCTTCAACTTTGCGGCGGATGACTTGTTCGACGGGTCGAGATTGCCGGCGCGCTGGTATTGCTCGGCGGCCATGCGGGCGTAGATGTCACCCAGGTTCTCGCGTGCGACCGCCCACTCCGGCGCGGTCTTGATGGCCGTTTCGAGCGCGGTGCGGGCATTCTGCATATCACCTTTTTGCGCATACAGTACGGCAAGGTTGTTGTACGGTTCGGGGATCTCGGGATAGTCCTCGATCAAGGCGCGAAAAGTCGACACCGCGGCATCGGCTTGCCCCTGCTCGGTCTGCAGGACGCCCTTCAGGAAGCGCGCCTGTGCCTCGCGCGGGCGTTGCGCGAGAAGCGCATCGAGTCGTGTACCGGCGCGCCCAAATTGCCGGGTGGTCATCAATTGCCGCACTTCGGCGATGCCCTGATTGTAGTTCCGTCGATCCTGCGGCCGAGGATCGACGGGGTCCTGCGCCATAGTCTGCCCGAGACCGACCCCGTGCAGGCAAGCGAGCGCCACGAACGACAGCCATGCCATCCTGAAGTGACGCCAGTAGGACGAAGGAATGCGAGCGGTGGACAAAACAACGACCCGACGGCGGAGGGAAAGAGTGATTTTAGCAGGCGGCGCGAAGCCTCAAGTGCGCCTGCCCGGCGGCAGTTCGCGCAACCGCTTGGCGGTCGCGTCGATCAAGCGTCGCGCAATGGAGAGCGAGGGCGGCATCGTTGGCAATGTCTCGGGCATGAACCAGTGCGCTTCCGCGATCTCCGTCTGATCGGGCCGCACTTCGCCACCGGCATACTCCGCCGTGAACGCGATCATCAGCGAGTGCGGGAAGGCCCATGACTGGCTGCCGAAGTATATGGGTGCGGATACTTCGATCCCCACTTCCTCCCGCACTTCGCGATGGACGCAATCCTCGATCGTCTCGCCCGGCTCGACAAAGCCTGCCAGCGCGCTGAACATGCCGCCGGGAAAACGGTTCGCGCGCGCCAGCAGCATTTCGCGGCCGCGGGTCACCAGCGCCATCATCGCCGGAGAAACCCGTGGATACGCCGTGTGTCCGCACGCCGGGCACGCACGCGCCCGCTCGCCCTCCTTGTCGCGCATCGGCGTCCCGCAGTGCCCGCAAAAACGGTGCGTGCGGTCCCATTCGACGATCTGGAATGCGCGCCCTGCCAGCGCCAGCAGCGGCTCCGGCAAGGCGAAAAAAAGCGGACGCAAAGGACTGAACCGCCACCCATCCGGCGCTGGAAGCGTCGCTGGTGCGCCTGGCAAATCCAGATTGACCGCAACGCAGCCGGTGCCTTGCAACGCGCCCAGATAATGGGGTGCCTGCGCCCAGCCGAATGCAAAAAGCTCGCCCCAGGTCGGCAATCGGGGCGGCGCATCGCCTTGCGCGCCGGAGCCGCTCACCAGGAGCTTGCCGGCACTGAACGCAAAAGCCAGCGCTTCGGCCCTGATCGGCGACGGCAGGACGTGTGCGGGTTCGAACCCGGGGGGCGTATGCACGCGAGGTTGCGTCCTAAGTGTGAAGGGTCAACACGTTGTTTATCGAATTGGGCAATTTCTCTCACCTGTCATTCCCGCGAAGGCGGGAATCCATTTTCGCGACCCGAAATGGGTCCACTTCAAAGTCAAAATGGGTCCCTGCATTCGCAGGGATGACGGTGCTTCGCCATCCCTGCATTCGCAGCGATGACGGTGCTGCGCCGTCACCTTCGCGGAGGGACGGCGGGGCGAAAGCAAACGACTCTTGGTTGATAAAAAGGTCGGCAATGAAAGCTCGTTGAACGCGCCGCCGCATGCGGCGCGCCAGGACAGACTCGACATGATAAGGGATCGGCTGCGCGCCCCCAAGCCGACAGGCAGGCGCAGTTGTCAAAGCGTCCCGACCGGCGGGCAGGCAGGTGTGTCCGAGGCAAATAGCCGGCTCCGGTATAATTTTCGTTTGTCTTGCGAGTGCAAACGATGGAAGCCGAACAAGTCAACCAGCTTGCCGCCACGCTTACGGGCCTGCGCGAACGCACCGCCGGCCTGCGGAGGTATCTTTGACTTCGATGCCAAGGAAATCCGGCTGATCGAGGTCGAGCGGCAGCTCGAAGATCCGAAGATCTGGGACGACCAGGCGCGCGCACAGGCGCTCGGCAAGGAGAAGAAAGCGCTCGAATCGGTCGTGGTCGCCATCCGGCAGCTCGATACCGGGATTGCCGACGGTGCGGAGCTTTTCGAAATGGCGCGCGCGGACAGCGACGACGCGACGCTGCAATCGATTGCCAAGGATGTCGCAGCGCTGGAGAGCACTGTGGGGCGGATGGAGTTCCGCCGCATGTTCAGCAATCCGATGGATCCTAATGCCTGCTTCATCGACATCCAGGCGGGGTCGGGCGGCACCGAGGCGCAGGACTGGGCGTCGATGCTGCTGCGCATGTACCTGCGCTACTGCGAGCGGCGTGGCTACGGGACCGATGTGCTCGAGGAATCGCCAGGCGAAGTCGCCGGCATCAAGAGCGCGTCCGTCAAGGTCACCGGCGAATATGCGTTCGGTTACCTTCGCACCGAGACCGGCGTGCACCGCCTGGTACGCAAGAGCCCGTTCGATTCGAATGCGCGGCGCCACACGTCGTTCGCGAGTGTGTTCGTCTATCCGGAGGTCGACGAATCAATCGAGGTCGACATCAACCCCGCGGATTTGCGCATCGACACGTTTCGCGCGTCCGGCGCCGGCGGCCAACACATCAACAAGACCGATTCGGCCGTGCGCATCACGCACCTGCCGACCAATACCGTCGTGCAATGCCAGACCGACCGCTCGCAACACCGCAATCGGGCCGAAGCGATGGCAATGCTGAAATCGCGCCTGTATGAGCTCGAGGTCCGCAAGCGCCAGGTCGAGCAGCAAAAGCTCGAGGATTCCAAAACCGACATCGGCTGGGGCCACCAGATTCGCTCCTACGTGCTCGATCAATCGCGCATCAAGGATCTGCGCACCAATCTGGAAGTCGGCAATACGCAGGCGATCCTCGATGGCCACCTGGACGATTTCATCGCCGCCAGCTTGAAGCAGGGCGTTTAGCGCAATCGTGGCGGCCTTCATCTTCGACATCGATGGCACGATCATCGATTCCATGCCGTGCCACGATCGCTCCTGGAAGACATTCCTCGCGCGCCGAAACGTAGCGGCACCGGGCGAGGATTTCGTTTCCCGAACAGCAGGGCGCAGCGGCGCTGAGGTCATGCGCGAGCTCTTTGGGAAGCTCTCCGACCAGGAAGCGCATGCGCTCGTCGGCGAAAAAGAGGCGATCTATCGCGAGTTATTCGGTGCCGAGTTTCGTGAGGTGGCGGGATTCACCGCCTTTGCGCGTGCGGCCCGGGATGGCGGAGTGCGGCTCGCGTGCGCGACTGCGGGCGACCCGGACAATATTGCGTTTGCACTCGATGGGCTCGGCCTGCAGGGATTTTTCGACGCCATGGTGGGTGCCTTCGACGTGAAGCGCGGCAAGCCTGATCCCGAGATTTTCCTGCTCGCGGCGGAGCGCCTTGGTGCGGTGCCGAGTGATTGCCTGGTGTTCGAAGACGCCCCACTGGGCATCGAAGGTGCCGGCCGGGCCGGCATGCGGGCTTTCGGGATCACCTCTTCGTTTGCCGCCGTGGAATTGGGCGCGCCGAGCCACGTCATCGCCTGCGCTCAGGATTACGTGGCACTCGACCCGCTTGCCCTCGCGACTCTGCTGCAGCCAGAACCGGAAATCCACCCTCATGGATAACAACAAGAACATTGCGCCTCCCGCTGCGCCGGCGGACGAAAACCAGATCATTGCCGAGCGACGCGGCAAGCTGCGCGCGTTGCGGGCGGGCGGGCAGGCATTCCCCAACGATTTCCGTCGTGATGCGTTGGCGGCGGAACTCCACGAGCGCCATGGCAAGGAAGATAACGAGACCCTCGAGCCGAAGGCGATCGAAGTTGCGGTCGCCGGCCGGATGATGCTGAAGCGGGTAATGGGCAAGGCAAGCTTCGCCACGCTGCAGGACATGAGCGGACGCATTCAGCTCTACATCGCCAACGACGCGCTCGGCGCGCAGACGCACGACGCTTTCAAGCATTGGGATCTTGGGGACATCTTGGGTGCGCGTGGCAAGCTCTTCAAGACCCGTACCGGCGAGCTTTCGGTGAAAGTGACGCAGCTCCGCCTTCTTGCCAAGGCGCTGCGTCCGCTGCCTGAGAAATTTCATGGTCTCTCGGATCAGGAGCAGCGCTATAGGCAGCGCTACGTCGATCTCATCACCAGCCCGGAATCGCGGCGGATTTTTGTCGCGCGCTCGGAAATCGTACAGGCGATTCGGGAATTCTTTGTCGCGCGCGGCTACCTCGAAGTCGAAACGCCGATGATGCATTCGATTCCGGGCGGCGCCGCGGCGCGGCCCTTCGTGACGCATCACAACGCGCTCGACATGCAGCTTTACCTGCGTATCGCGCCGGAGCTATATCTCAAGAAGCTCGTGGTCGGCGGGCTCGAGAAAGTCTTCGAGATCAACCGCAATTTTCGCAACGAGGGCATCTCCACCCGGCACAACCCCGAGTTCACGATGCTGGAGTTCTATGAGGCGTACCAGGATTATCACTACCTGATGGATCTCACCGAAACGCTGTTTCGGGAAGTGGCGCAGCGCGTGCTTGGCAACACCACGGTCCAATATCAGGGCACGGCCATCGACTTGGGCAAGCGCTTCGACCGGCTGACCATGGCCGAGGCAATTCACCAATACAACCCGCAGCATCCATTGCAGGACCTGGCCCGATCCGATTATTTGCGCAACGCGCTCGGGGCTTTCGACGTCGAGGTATTCGAAACCGACGGCTTGGGACTCCTGCAGCTCAAGCTTTTCGAGGCGACCACGGAAGACCAGCTCGCCCAGCCGACGTTCATCATCGCCCATCCGACGGACGTGTCACCGCTTGCGCGGGCCAATGATGAGAATCCGGCAGTCACCGACCGGTTCGAACTGTTCATCACCGGCCGCGAGCTTGCGAACGGATTCTCGGAGCTCAACGATCCCGAGGATCAGGCGGCGCGGTTTCGGGCACAGGTCGATGCGCGCGAGGCGGGGGACGAAGAGGCGATGTTCTTTGACGCGGATTACCTGCGCGCCATGGAATATGGACTGCCGCCGACGGCGGGTGAGGGCATTGGCATCGACCGCATGGTGATGCTCCTCACCGACAGTCCTTCGATTCGCGACGTAATTCTGTTCCCGCAGTTGAAAGCCGAAAATTGACCGACGCCAACCGACACGTGCGTGATCGATGCGTGCCGATTCGAACCGACGGCTGCGAGACTCCGCATCGTTTGACCCGCGACCGGCGGAACAGGCATAATCCCATTCCTCGGGGTGTAGCGCAGTCCGGTAGCGCGCTTGCTTTGGGAGCAAGATGTCGGGAGTTCAAATCTCTCCACCCCGACCACCCAACGCGATGCAGCCTGCCGGCGTTTCGGCGGGCAGTTGCTTGGCGTGCGTCCCGAATCCGACAGGGCGCCCGTAGCTCATCTGGATAGAGCACCGGCCTTCTAAGCCGGCGGTAACAGGTTCGAGTCCTGTCGGGCGTGCCAACATGGCGTGCGCGGTTCTC
>JANXZT010000425.1 GCA_025355395.1 Betaproteobacteria bacterium | reverse complement strand
TTTCAGGAGTCAGGAGTCAGGAGTCAGGAGTCAGGAGTCAGGAGTCAGAGGTCAGAGGTCAGAGGTCAGAGGTCAGAGGTCAGAGGTCAGAGGTCAGAGGTCAGAGGTCAGATACGAAACACCAAATGATTTGCGTGCGATGATTCACACGAATCCTATCCGCAACATCATGAATACCGTTATCTAATACAAACCCCATCGTCATCCCGGCGAATGCCGGGATCCATCTTGACTTTGAATTGGTCCCATTCTTGGGCCCGGAAAATGGATTCCCGCGTTCGCGGGAATGACGGAGTTTTGTTATGCGACGGAGTCCTGTCATGCGACGGGAAAAGTAGGGTCAGAGACGACTTTCGTGCACCATGTGCGACGGGAAAAGTAGGGTCAGAGACGACTTTCGTGCACCATGAGTGGTTCATTGACGAGGTCACGCGAAAGTCGTCTCTGACCCTATTTTTCCCGGGTCATTCGGGGTTTCGTCACTGACTTCTGTCATCTGACTTCTGAAAGCGGTACCGTCTTTCCGGGATTGAGGATGTTCAATGGATCGAGCGCACGCTTGATCGTGCGCATCAACTCGACCGCTTCGCCATGCTCCTCGACGAGCGCATCGAGCTTGTGCATGCCGATGCCGTGCTCACCGGTGCAGGTGCCGCCCATCCCGATCGCGCGGTGCGACACGCGCTTGGCGAGTCCCTCGGCACTCGCGCGCGCTTCCGGCGACGCCGGATCGAACAGCACCACCAGATGGAAATTGCCATCACCGACGTGGCCTACGATCGGCGCGACAAGCCCGGTCATGGCGATATCGGCCTTGGTTTCGAGGATGCAGTCGGCAAGCCGTGAAATCGGCACGCAGGCATCGGTGGCGAAAGCCTGCTTCCCGGGCTGCAACGCCAACGCAGCATAGTAGGCTGCGTGCCGCGCTTTCCAAAGCCGCGTGCGGTCTTCGGGCTGCGTGGCCCACTCGAACGTACCGCCGCCGAATTCCGCGGTAATCGCCTGCATGTGCGCCGATTGCTCGGCCACACCCTGTGCGCTGCCGTGGAACTCGAAAAAGAGCGTGGGCTGCGCCGCAAAGCCTTCGAGCTTCGAGTAGCGGATGCACGCCTCCATCTGCACGTCATCCAGAAGCTCGATGCGCGCCACCGGGATGCCGGTCTGCATGGCCGTGATGACGGCATTCACCGCGCCTTCGAGATCGGCGAACTGGCACACCGCGGCCGAGATCGCTTCGGGCACGCCGTAAAGGCGTAACTGGATCTCGGTGATTACGCCAAGCGTGCCCTCGGAGCCCACGAAAAGGCGCGTCAAGTCATAACCGGCACTGGATTTGCGCGCCCGTCCGCCGGTGCGAATGATGCGGCCATCGGCGGTCACCACCGTCAGGCCGAGCACGTTTTCGCGCATGGTGCCGTAACGCACCGCGTTGGTTCCGGAAGCACGGGTCGATGCCATCCCACCGATGGTTGCATTGGCTCCGGGGTCGATCGGAAAGAAAAGACCCGTGCCTTTGAGCTCGGCGTTGACCTGCTCGCGCGTGACACCGGCTTGCACGCGGCAGTCGAGGTCTGCGGTGTTGACTTCGAGCATGCGATCCATGCGCGACAGATCGATGCATACGCCTCCGTACAACGCCGCGACGTGCCCTTCGAGCGACGTGCCGACACCAAAGGGAATCACCGGCACCCGCGCCGCATGACAAAGGGCCACGATGCCGGCGACCTCTTCGTTGGTATGCGGGTACACCACCACGTCCGGCAACGCGGCATCGGCGAGGCCCTCGCCGTGGCTGTGCTGGTCGCGCACGGCGTGGGTTGTCACCGCCCGGTCGCCGTATTGGGCGCTAAGACGGGTGACGAGATCCAGAAGTTCATGCGCATCAGGCCGGGCATGCGCGGAGGCGGCAAAAGCATTCATGGCGTCCTCGTTTTCAAAAGCGCGGCAACTCCGGGTGCGGCAACTGCCCATGCCGGATATGCATGCGTCCAAACTCGGCGCAGCGATGCAGCGTGGGCACCCCCTTGCCCGGGTTCAGCAGGCCTGCGGAATCGAACGCCGCCTTGATCGCCAGGAAGCGCTCGAGCTCGCTCGGCTTGAACTGCACGCACATGCCACGGAGCTTTTCGATGCCTACACCGTGCTCACCCGTAATTGTGCCACCCACGTCGATGCAAAGCTCTAGGATATCGGCGCCGAACGACTCGGCTCGCGCGAGCTCGTCCGCGACATTGGCATCGAACATGATGAGCGGATGCAGATTACCGTCGCCGGCATGGAATACGTTGGCACAGCGGAGGCGATACTGGCGCGAGAGCTCCTCGATGCGGGTCAGCACCTGCGCCAGTGCGCGGCGCGGAATCGTGCCGTCCATGCAGTAATAATCGGGCGTGATGCGGCCGATGGCAGGAAAAGCGGCCTTGCGGCCCGACCAGAAGAGCACGCGCTGCGTTTCGTCCTTCGACACGCGAATCTCGGTGGCGCCCGCTGCCGCCACGACGCGCTCGATCTCCGCCATGTCGGCGGCCACTTCCCCGGGTGTGCCGTCGGTCTCGATAAGCAGCACGGCCTGCGCATCGAGCGGATAGTTCGCATGCACGAATTGTTCGACCGCGCGAGTCGCCTGCTGATCCATCATTTCCAGGCCCGCCGGCACGATGCCCGCCCCGATCACTGCGGCCACCGCATTCCCCGCTTTCGCAATGTCATCGAACGCGGCCAACGCCACCCGCGCAAGTTGGGGCTTCGGCAGGAGTCTCACGGTGATCTCGGTGGTGACCGCAAGCAGACCTTCGGAGCCATGAACCAGCGCCAGCAGGTCGTAGCCCGGGCTATCCAGCGCATCGCCGCCGAACTCGACCACCTCGCCGGTAATCAGGACACCACGCACGCGCAACACGTTGTGTACCGTCAATCCATACTTGAGACAGTGCACCCCGCCGGCGTTCTCCGCCACATTGCCGCCGATGGTGCAGGCGATTTGCGACGACGGATCGGGTGCGTAATAAAGCCCGTACGGCGCCGCGGCCTCCGAGATGGCGAGATTGCGCACGCCCGGCTGCACGATCGCCGTGCGTGCGAGTGGATCGATTGCGAGGATGCGCTTGAACTTCGCCATCGACAGCAGCACGCCCTTGATGTCCGGCAACGCGCCGCCCGAAAGGCTGGTGCCGGCACCGCGCGCGACCACGGGAATCCCGGCCTCAAAGCATTGCCTGAGGATGGCGACGACTTGGGCCTCATCCTCGGGCAGCGCTACTGCCGCAGGTTGCGCCCGGTAGACCGACAGGCCGTCGCACTCATAGGGGCGCGTCGCCTCGGCGGTCGTCAGCAGGGCCGACGGTGGCAGGATGGCAGCAAGACGAGCCCGAAAGAGTGGGTCGAGCATCAAAGCATTATCCTCTTCTTTGCTGCCGCTTTCTTCGCGGGAGCCTTCTTCGCGGGAGCCTTCTTCGCCGCTGCCCTTTCGATGCAGCAACCCGCTATTACCCGCGGCGCGCGAGTGCTTCCAACAAGGCGGCTTCGCATGGGGCGAAGACGCATGCTCGAAGGAGAACGAGATGGGCAAGAGAATCCTGATGCTGGTCGGCGATTACGCAGAAGACTACGAGAGCGTCAGCACATCGCCGGCCCGGTACGGAGCGCGCTACAACGCGAGCTCCATATAAATCGCGTCCGGCAATGGATTGTCGTAGTAAGGCGCGCAGACCCGAAAGCCTGCATCCGCATACAAAGCGCGCGCAGTTTCCATCTGCGCGAGCGTGTCAAGCTTGAGCGAACGATAGCCGATGGCACGGGCGTCGGCGATCACCGTGGCGACCAAGCGGCGTCCCCAACCCTGGCCTCGCAATTCGCGTCGTATGTAGAGCCGCTTGACCTCAGCACTTACCTTGTCAAGCGGGCGCAAGGCGATGCAACCGCCCGCCTCATCCTGTTGCGCCAGAAGCAGCAGTCGTCCCTGGGGAGATGCGTAGGCGCCGGGCAAACCGGCCAGTTCTTGGTCGAACCCCTGGAAGCATAGCGAAACATCCAACCACCGCTGATACTCGACGAACAGCGCACGTACCAGCGCAATGTCGGCGAAATCGGCCGCACAGCGTATGCTCAACGATTGCTCGGACATGCGCCCATCTTCACTTCGGTACCGGCGAACGGGTCCTTCAGGTCACGTATGCGATCGGCGAAGGTGGGCTGCGGATCACGCACGAGGAAGGCCGTCAAACTCGAAATTTGATTGCGCGGCGCGCGTCCTTGACGCTTTTTGCTGGAGCGTCGCGAGATACCTGTTCGCACCTTCTTCGCCGCGGGGCATGTCGGGCGAGATCGCGTAGCGCTGCGGGCCCGAATCGTTGATCGCATAGAGATCGTCCACGCCGAGCGCCCTGAGTTCGGCCGCCCTGAGTTCGGCCGCGTTGCGTTCGGCCGCGCCTTATTCGCGAGCGCCGGCACGACACGTCGGTGCGCTTGATGCTCGGCCACGAGACTCTTTATGATCGGGCAAGCTATCCTTCCCCGGCCCGACTCGCAACGGCCGATCAACTCCCGCAATGTCTTGCGCAGTCGCTCCATGTCGGCA
>JANXZT010000422.1 GCA_025355395.1 Betaproteobacteria bacterium | reverse complement strand
GCACGGTGACCCTGCCGCTCGCCGCACCGGGATTGATCGCGAGCGCGATCTTTGTGTTTCTCGAATCCCTGGATGAGTTTACGGGGACCTATTTCGTAGGGGTTCCCGATGTCACGACCCTACCCCTGCTGATGTTCATCGCCAGCATGGGAGGCAATTACCAGATCGCCTCCATCACGGCGCTGCTGTTGCTGGTGCCGTCGATTGCCTTCATGCTGGTGGTGGAGCGATTTCTAAAGCCCGAAGTCCTGGCGATGGTGGGCCGTTAAAATCGGGATTGCGGCGCCGGCCGACGGTGTTGCATCAGAATCGGCCCAGCCTGGAACCAACCGACGGGCCCAGGCATCCAAGCGAGCAGGCCCGCATCGAGCCTGCCGGGAACCGCCCGGCACATGCGCCCTATGGGAGAAAAAAAATGGGAATGCTGGATTTCATCAAGGACGCCGGGGAAAAGCTGTTCCGCGGTCGCGCCGAAGCGCAAACGCAAACGGTTTCGGCGGGCGCCGCTGTCGATTCGAGTGCTGCCAACAATGCTGCGGCTGACGCCATCCTCAATTACATCAAGACCCAGAATCTGGCGGCCACCGGCCTTACGGTGACCTACGACGGCGCGACCTCCACGGCGAGCGTTTTCGGGGTCGCCCCCGACCAGGCAACACGCGAGAAAATCGTGCTGTGCTGCGGTAACGTGGCCGGCGTGGCCAAGGTCAACGACATGATGTCGGTGGACAAGAGCGAGCCCGAAGCGACCTATTACACCGTTGTCTCCGGCGACACCCTGTCCAAGATTGCGAAAAGCCAGTACGGCGACGCCAATGCGTACAACAAGATTTTCGACGCCAACAAGCCGATGTTGAAGGACCCGAACAAGATCTATCCGGGCCAGAAATTGCGCATTCCCCCGCAATGAGCGATTGGGCGCAACTGTTGCGTTTTCGCGAGGTCGCGCTGGCCACGGCGGCGCCCGCGGTGCCTCTCGTGCATGGGGCCGGGCCCGATGACGATGAAGACGACGAAGAGGATGACCTCGATCGGAAGGGCGGCGGGGGCGGGGACATCGATCCGGACGACGACGAAGGTTATGGCGAGGACGAGGAGGACGACGACGACGAAGGCGACACCTTGTGGGCGTCGCGGTCAACCGTCATTCCGCCGCGATAGCGGGCTCGCGACGCAAACGGTGTGCAGCGCAGCATTGCCGTGCTATAATTCGGGTCTGCGGCGCACTGCGAGTTCATCCTGGTTGCCTCGCCGCAGGGTCCTTTCCAGGATCTTTTCCTTAAGGCAGCCGATCATCGGTTTCTAATCCCCGGTTCATTCTCCCGGCACCACGAGTCTGAGCGGCAGCATCCAGGTTAGACGATGGCTTTGCAGCGGGAACCCGAGATGATAGTCGCCCACGACGGCGACAAGGGTTTCCCGGTCGACCCGGTTGCGGCTGTTCGCGCGCCCGCGGCATTTTCGCGCTGACCTACTTGCGCGTAACCGCAGCGCTCTTCCTTTCTGCCTCTCCGGATTTCGGGCACGGACGCTTTCCAAGGCGGTCCGCGCGCCCTTGTGGCCGGGCGCTTGATCGCAATGCGATTGAGCGTGCCGGCGTTTTACGGGAATTGTCATGACGTTTTCTGAACTGAATCTTGCGCCTGCATTGTTGCAGGCCATCGCCACTTGCGGGTACGAAGAACCGACGCCCATCCAGGCCCAGGCCATCCCGGCATTGCTGGCCGGGAAGGACCTCATCGCCTCCGCGCAAACCGGCACCGGCAAGACTGCCGCCTTTGTGCTGCCTGCGCTGCATCGGTTGCTCGAGAATGCGCCCGCGACGCGGCGCCGGCCCGGCACGCCGCGCGTGCTGGTGCTCGCTCCCACGCGTGAGCTCGCGCAGCAGGTGGCCGACCAAGCGGTGCAGTATGCCCGCCAGGCGCGCATCGCGACTGTGTGTCTCTACGGAGGCGCGCCCTACCCGGTGCAAAACCGGCAGCTTTCGCGGCAAGTCGACGTGCTGGTCGCGACCCCTGGGCGCCTGCTTGACCACGTCGAGCGCGGCCGGGTCGATCTGTCGCAGGTCGAACTGCTGGTGCTCGACGAAGCCGATCGCATGCTCGACATGGGCTTCATCCACGACATCAAGCGCGTCATCAAACTGGTCCCGAAGAAGCGACAGAATCTATTGTTTTCGGCTACCTTTTCGGATGAAATCCGGGCGCTGGCCGGTACCTTCCTGATTGACCCCGAGTATGTCGAGTCCGAGCGTCGCAATACTCCGCCGGATCTCGTCAAGCAATACGTCTACAAGGTCGATCGTGAACGCAAGCG
>JANXZT010000401.1 GCA_025355395.1 Betaproteobacteria bacterium | reverse complement strand
CGGCTCGGCGCCTGGGTGAGCAAACATCTGCCTGGCTACACCGGCATGGTCAATATCGAGACCATCGGGGGAGGCATCATCGAGGCCCATTTGCGGGTCACCGACCAATGGCCGGATCTCTATGGGCGAGGGTGGATCGATGCGCTGGTCCGACTCTACCGCGACGGCATCTGGGCCTACGATGACGGCGATCGACGGGATGGCTTCAGCGTGCCTCTTTTCGGGCCGGTCAATCGGTCGTACCGCCATCCGCCATCCGCCATCAAAGACGAGGTGTTGCGCATCTCGAGCGTTTCGAGCGTGCAGATCACGTTCCACGAATCACGCGATCCCTCCCTGCATGCCATGCCCCCCGGTGGATTTCGCCTGGCGATCGTGAATTGCTGGGAGCTCGCCAGTGGATTCGCCGGACGCGATCGATTAAGGAGATTTTTCCTCGGTTGATCTGATGACTACCGAAATGAGTCACAGTCAACGCAAGACTCCCGTCGTTCCGCGGAGGCGGGAACCCAGTGTCTTGCTGCAAACGACGCTGGGCCCACGCCTTCGCGGGGGCGACGATTTCACCGGAATAGTGACCATGTGGCTGTCACGCGCGCGGCGGCAGAGGTGCTCGCGCGAGGTCGGGCCACTCTCCGAATTCCGGCTTGGCCGGTCCGGCGCGTTCGAGAAGCCCCAGTGCCGTCGCCAGCGCCGTTTCGAGCTGCCGATCCTTTTGTATCGCAGCGTCCTGTGGTGCATTGTCAACCTCGACCTCGGGATCGGTGCCGTAGTTTTCGACACCCCAGCCGACGTCGTTGAACCAGAACGAGAACTCCGGCTGCGTCGTCTGGGTGCCGTCGACTAACGTGTGTCGCGGCCAGATGCCGACCACGCCGCCCCAGGTTCGCGTGCCGATGAGCGGGCCGATTCCCATCAGCTTGAAACAATGCGAAAAGATGTCGCCGTCCGATCCCGCATGCTCGTTGGTCAGCGCGACGACCGGGCCCGCCACCGCTTCATCCGGATAGGGGGCGGGATGCCCCCAGCGCGGTACCGCGTAGCCCACCCGTTTGCGCGCCACCTTTTCGAGCAGCAATTGCGAGACATGCCCGCCGCGGTTATAGCGAACATCGACGATCAGGGCATCGCGATCGCATTCGGCGCGGAAGTAGCGGTGAAATTCCGCGAAGCCGGCGGACATCATGTCCGGAAGATGAAAATATCCCACGCGACCTTGCGACTGCGCGTGCACCCAGGCCCGATTGCGCTCGACCCATTCCCGATACCGCGCAGGCACTTCGTCGGCCAATGTGGTGACCAGCACTCGGCGGGTCGATCCCCGTGGAGATCCGCTGCTGCCGGATGCCAGCGTGAGCTCCACTTTGGCACCTGCCTGATGTACGAGCAGTGCCTGCGGCGGACGTTCGGGCGAGACGCGTTGACCGTTGACGGCGACGATCCGCTCGCCCACCTTCGCTTCAACGCCGATGGCATGAAGTGGAGAGTCGGCGCCCGCGTCCCACGCGTCGCCGGTTACGATGCGGGTGATCTCGTAGCTCTCGTCCTCCTCGACCAGCTGCACCTCGGCCGCGAGATAGCCGAGTGCCAAGGGGGGCGAACGCCGATGATCGCCGCCGAACTCATAGGCATGCGAGGTTCCGAGCTCCCCCTGCATTTCCCAGATGAGGTCTGAAAGCTCGCCCCGCGTGGCAACGCGCGCGAGCAGCGGTTCGTACTGGCGATATACCGCGCCCCAATCCACGCCGGACATGTCGGAGAGCCAGAACTGATCGCGCTGCAGCCGCCACACTTCGCGCAGCATTTGCCGCCATTCGAGGCGCGGTTCGACCGATACGCGCACGCGGTCGAGATCGATCCATCCGCTCTTGCGCGAGGGCTCGTCGGATGCGCGGGCGCGATCGCGATCCGGCTCGGGCGTGCGATTGGCGGCGATGGCTCGCAGCCGCTTGCCGTCGCGCACGAGAAGGGTCGTGTAGTCGGCGGCCAGTGCAAAGCTGTCGGCCTTTTCCATCAGGGTTTCGGTGCGCAGCGTCGCGAAATCGAACACCTGCAGCTGGCCGGGCGTTTCCTTGTGTCCACCGCGTCCGTGTGCGCCGGCGATCGGCAATACCGTCCAGATCACCTTGTCTCCAGCGACCCCGGCGACCTGACCGAAGCGGCCTTCGGGTACCGGAAACGGCGCGATCCGCCGGACAATCCCGTCCAAGTCGACGGAGGGCGGGGAAGTGTTGGCATCGGGTTTCGCGTGGTTCGCGGCGGGATCGTCCGCCTTCAATCCCTTCGGCGCCGGGTCGAACGGCGGCCGTCCGCCTGTCTGCAGCGCGATCAGATACGGCCGTGCCGCGCGCGGAAAGCTCAACTCGAACTGCACGCTGTCGTACACCGGATCGAAGGTGCGGATCGACAGGAAGTAAAGATATCGCCCCTCGGGATCGAAGGCGGGGCTGTAGTCACGAAATTCGGGTTGGGTGACAAGGGTGGTGCCATGCACAACATCATGCAACTTGATCGCGCAATGCCGCGAGGTGGTCCAGAACGAGTAGGCGAGCCACGCACCATCCGGCGACCAGGCAAGATCCTCGGTGCGACCGGCCTCACTCCGGTCGACAAGGGTCAGCGCACCGCTCGCGATGTCACCGATCATCACCTCATTGCGATGATTCGCGAGCGCAATGCAGCGCCCGCGCGGCATTGCGCTCATGGCAGTGACGCGTCCGATGTCCCACGGCAGGGTGCGGGAAGCGCCATTTTCGAATACCTCGATGCGCTCCTCGCCGGATTGGTCGCCGACTGCGACCAGCGTCACGCCGTCACCCAGCCATTGCCCATGGCGGTAACGCCCGCCGTGCCCATCGTCATGCTGGCGGACCGCGCCTTCCCAGAGCGGCAACGTGAACAGTTTTCCGCGCGCATCCACCGCGATGCTGTGACCCGCGGGATGAACGTGGACAGCTGCGAGGTGTTCGGCCGCCGGCACGAATTTGCGTGCCGCCTGGGTGCGATGGGACGACATCTCGATATCGAGCCGCTCGCTGTGGTCGACCACGGGGTCGAACAGCCATATTTCCGCCCCGCACTGGTAAACGATGCGCTTGCCATCGGTCTGCGCATGGCGCGCGTAGTAGTCGTCGTGATCGCTGTGGCGTTTGAGGTCGGCGCCATCCGGCAGGCACGAGTAAAGATTGCCCACGCCTTCCGCATCCGACAGGTAATACACGCGGCTGCCGATCCACATCGGGCTGGTGAGGTTGCCTTTCAGCTCCTTCATGCGGAGAAACGTTCCAGTCCCGGCGGCATCGATCCAGAAGTGCCCGGCGGTTCCGCCGCGATAGCGCTTCCAGCGCGCCGGGTCGGCGGTGTTGCGGCCGATGACCTTGCTATCACCAGGACCGAATGCCAGGTGATTGACCTGGCCAAGCACCACCAATCGCGGCGCACCGCCGGCAGGGTCGAGGGTGTAGGCGCGATAGTTGCGAAAGAAGGGCTGCCCATACGTCGACACGAACAGAATGTGGCCTTGCGGGGTCCATCCACGCACCATGACATCCGGCCCGAGCCACGTCATCCGTCGCGCCGGGCCGCCCGCGGCAGGCATCAAATAGACTTCGGGATGCTGCTCGTCGCGGCCAACGAATGCGACCCACTGGCCATCGGGTGAGAGGCAGGGCGTGGAAGGCTCCGAGAGCCCTGCGGTCAAGCGGCGCGCAACTCCTCC
>JANXZT010000323.1 GCA_025355395.1 Betaproteobacteria bacterium | reverse complement strand
CCCTTCCAGAAAAGCCTTCACTTGAGCCAACGAGGCCAATTGCTTGTCGTTCATATCGATCACCATGCCTTCGATCATGATCGATCCCAGCTACCCGCTCAGACTCATACCCCGTTGGAATCACGCTCCCCCTTCAGACTCTCAAGAAACTCATCTCAAGTAACTGACCGCAAACGAGGTTTCTCAGGCAGGTTGTTCGATAGCCACCATCTTCAGACCAAGCTTGGCGGCGCGCTGGGATAGGTTTCGCAGCACGCGCTCGCGATAGCGCTCCTCGAAATAGTCCTGACCTTGATCGGTGTATTCCTCGCCCTTGGTGAGCATGGTGTAGATAAGCCGCGCGAGCTTGTGCGCGGCGGCGGCAACAGCCTTCGGCTTATCCATGCGCGAGCACATGCGCCGGAAGTACGCTCCCAGAGCCGACTGGCTGGTGCGCAGGGCAGCCGCAGCGAGGCGCAGGGCTTGGGCAGCGCGGTTGGCTACCCGCTTGGTCTTGCTACTCATCACTTTGCCCCCGGTGATCTTGGTCCCGGGGCACAGTCCAAGCCAAGAAGTGAAGTGCTTGATACTGGGGAAGCGTGTCATATCCACGCCGATCTCCGAGACCACGGCCAGTGCAGTGGTGACGTCGATGCCGTCGATGCGAGTCAGGTCAACCCCGCACATCTGGAACAATTGCGTACGCAGATCGAACTTCGGCGAGTTGCGTCGCCGGCCGCGCTGCTTTCCTTTGGCCGGCTCTCCATCGTGCGCCGCCAAGCTGTGCAGTTGCTGCTCGATCTCGCGGTCGCATTCAGTGACTTGGGTACCAGTGAAATCGAATGCGGCCAAGGCTTGCTTGAGCGCGAACAGGTGCTCGGCACGCCAGTTGCCTTGAAGGCTTTTGGCGATGTCATCGACGCTAGCTTGGATGCGCACGTTCTTCATCGCGCCCAGCACTGGCCCGTTGCGTTCACCGGCGACGATGGCGCGCAGGATCTTCTGGCCGGTCTCGCCCACCACGTCCGAGATAACGTTGGCCAACTGGATGTTCATCTGCGTGAGAGCTTTTTGCATGTGCTGCACATGCCGGCTTTGGCTGCGCAGCAGCATGTCGCGCTGGCGCCACAGGGCGCGCAAGACGCACACCTGTTCGGCCGGACGAAATGCACCGCTGAGTAGACCGTAGGTCATGAGTTGTTGCAACCACTGGCAGTCGAGCACGTCGGACTTGCGACCCGAGACGTTCTTGACATGGCGGGCGTTGACCAACAGCACTGTAAAGCCACGCGCCTCCAGCAGTTCGAACACAGGAATCCAGTACACGCCGGTGGATTCCATGGCGACAGTGTCGACACCACAGGCCTTGAGCCAGTCAGCCATCCGCTCTAGATCAGCGGTGAAACTAGGAAACTCACGCACCGGTTCGTCGTCGCGATCGGGCGGTACGGCCACGAAGTGCGCGGCGCTACCGATGTCGAGACCGGCGGCATTGCCATGGGTGATGTTGAGGGCGGTCCGGGACTTACCCGGCTTTAAACTGCGGCGACGACTGCGATTGGGTTGGTCCAAGATTCACTCCCAAGATGCGTTGTGGAAGAATGTGGCACCGCATCGGGAACGTCGTCTTGCTCACTCTCTCAAACGGGATATCAACTCCGCGGCTACTCACCGCTGAGCGATTCACCAACGTCGATGACGTCACCCACGACCACGCTCATACGCGGGCAAAAATGCACCATTGTCTAATCGGTCTTCCGCAGCGCCACATTCCACTGTGCCTCAAAAAGCGCCCAAAGTTTCTTCGGCGCGGTTGGCGGCAGAAGGCCGATTACTTCGCTCATACCCCATTGGACAAGGCTGGCAGGAGTCTCCGCGCCGATTCCGTGATACACTGTTCGTCTCTTATATTGCACCGCAGCAATAACGGCACCCACACCAGCACTGCTGGGCGCCTGCTCCATCCGGCCACGGACATCGATCCGCCGCTGGAATCCGGGAGGCCAATTCCGCGGCCCGCCATTCGGCCCGCGGCTCATACGATGCATCGGATCGCGCAGCCGTCCCGCGCGACGCGGATTTCGTCGCAGGAGAATGCGCCATGTCAGCAGTTTTCGAATCGGTACGCAATCGCTTGACGAACCCGTACCAGAACCACAGGGTTCGGCTTGCAATCGCTTTCGCCCTCGCGACCGTGGCGGTCATCGTCGAGGTTGCGTATTCCGCATTGGCGCAGCAGTCCCGTGTCTCGAGCGACCCAGCGCCGGCGGCGATCCGGCAACCGCTCGCAGCAAACTCATCGGCTACGCAGCCTGACTCGACGACCGGTCCCAGGCCCGGCTATGACGCGGCGAACGTCGCTGCCGTCGTCGGCGTCGTGGCGAAGCGATACCGCATTTCCACCAACGCGATGCGCGAGGTCGTCGAGGCCGCGTATGTCGAAGCGCGCCGAAACCGCCTCGACCCGTTGCTCGTCATCGCGGTGATG
>JANXZT010000306.1 GCA_025355395.1 Betaproteobacteria bacterium | reverse complement strand
CAAATTTCACAACGACAATTCGCAGGCCGCGTTTGGACAACCGCTGGGGGGCGAGGGCGGCGACGCGGGGGACTGGGCGGTGGTGCCCAATCTTTATGCGTCCACGGCAATCAACGACCGGGTCCACGTCGGCATCGGCATCAATGCGCCCTTCGGACTGAAGACCGAGTACGACGATGGCTGGATCGGCCGTGGACGCGTAAAGATTGGGCACCACCGCCCAGTCACCCGCATCACCGCCCTCGCCCCCCAGAGGTTGTCCCAGCGCGGCCTGCGAATTGTCGTTGTGAAATTTGGCCGAGGGCTTGATGAGGTGCACAGCCACCTTTACCTGGGTGAAGTTCAGTCGGGCGAGACCGGCCGGGTTGAAGTAGATCGTGCTCGAATCCTCAGCAATGGCCGCGGACCCGGCGAATGCATTGCCGAGGCCAAGAGCGTTCTGTTCGATCAATGCAAATGCTGCGCCGTGGGCATGCCCGGCACCCAGTGCCAGTGTGACTGCGCCAATGGCGAGCGTGACGCTGGTACGACGGAAGGGGATGTGCATCGATATTCTCCTCGTGGGTGGGCGGTTCCAGTTATGGACGCGGCTTCGGACTTGCCCCGGAAGCGATTATTCTCGGCCAATATACACTGGAGAATCGCCCGCCACATGGTCGAAACGCCCGATTCCCGCACCTCCGGCCGAGACTGTTGCATCCATGCGATCCAGGTACGCTCGACACCGTCATTCAGCGGGTAATTCGCGCGGCCGGCGATCGGCGCCGACGGCAACATAGGTGAGGCTTGCTTCGGTCACCCGCACGCAAACCTCGTCGATCGGGTCGCGCTGGGCAAACACTTCCACATCGACCGTGATCGAGGTGCGGCCGACGTGCTTGATCCGAGCGTAGAAGCTCACCAGGTCGCCGATCAGCACCGGCTGCTTGAAGACGAACGAGTTCACGGCCACCGTGGCAATGCGGCCGCGGGCGCGGCGCGAGGCCGGCACCGAACCCGCGATGTCGACCTGCGACATGATCCAGCCACCGAAAATATCGCCGTGGTAGTTGGCGTCGGCGGGCATCGGCACCACCCGCAAGGCGGGCTGCTCGTCCGGCAGCCTCACCTTCCCGATCGACTCCGGACCCGCGCTCATGCCGTTTTCTTCCTGGCCTCGTCGCGCAATTCGCGGCGCAGGATCTTGCCCACGTTGGACTTCGGCAACTCGGTGCGGAACTCGACTTCACGTGGCACCTTGTAGCCGGTCAGATGCCGCCGGCAATGGCTGACGATGTCTTCCGCCGTCACATGCACTTCGCGCAGGACCACGTACAGTTTCACGGCCTCGCCGGACTTGGGATCGGGAACGCCCACCGCCGCGCACTCCAGCACCCCGGGATGCATGACGACGACACCTTCGATCTCGTTCGGATAAACGTTGAATCCCGAGACCAGGATCATGTCCTTCTTGCGGTCCACGATGGTGATGAACCCGGCGCTATCCATCACCCCGATATCGCCCGTGGCAAACCAGCCTTCCTTGTCGATGACCTGCGCCGTTTCCTCCGGCCGCTGCCAATAGCCCGCCATCACCTGCGGGCCGCGAATGCAGATCTCGCCCCGCTCGCCGATGGGCACCGCCTGCCCGGAGTCATCGCGCAATATCACTTCGGTGGAAGGGATCGGCAGGCCAATGGTGCCGTTGTACGCAGCAAGATTGAGCGGATTGATGGTGGCGGCAGGCGAGGTTTCGGTGAGCCCGTAGGCCTCGATGAGCGGTACGCCGGTGATGTCCTTCCAGCGTTCGGCCACGACTTTCTGCACCGCCATTCCGCCACCCAGCACCAGCTTCAGCGACGAGAAATCGAGCTTTGCGAACTCGGGATTGTTGAGCAGGGCGTTGAACAGCGTGTTGACACCGGTGATCGCCGTGAACTTGTACTTGGCCATCTCCTTCACCAGACCCGGAATATCGCGGGGATTGGGGATGAGGACATTTTCGCCGCCCAAGGTCATGAAGACGAGGCAATTCGCGGTCAGTGAAAAGATGTGATACAGCGGCAGCGGCGTGATGATCACGTGCCGTTGGTCGCCGAGAAACGGCTTCACCCAGGCACGGGCCTGCAGCAGGTTGGCGATGATGTTCCGGTGCAGGAGCATGGCACCTTTGGCCACGCCGGTGGTCCCGCCGGTGTACTGCAGGAAGGCGATATCGTCATGCCCGATCTCGACGGCTGCGAGCTTGTGTTTGCGGCCTTCATCGAGCGTGCTCGAAAGCCGCACCGAGCCCGGCAGCGACCACGAGGGAATCATTTTTTTCACGCGGCGCAGCACGAAATCGACGATGAGGCCCTTGAAGCCGAGGAGCTCGCCGATGCTCGTGACGATCGCGTTCCGAACCTTGGTGCGGCCGATGACCTCCTGTACCGTGCGCGCGAAGTTCTCGACCACCACGATCACTTCGGCGCCGGAGTCCACGAGCTGGTGCTCGAGCTCGCGCGCGGTATAGAGCGGATTGACGTTGACCACCGTGCAGCCGGCCCGCAGCGTGCCGAAGAGACACACCGGATATTGCAGGACGTTGGGCATCATTAGCGCCACACGGGAGCCCTTCTTGCATCCGGCGCTCTGAAGGTAGCCGGCGAATGCGCCCGAAAGAGTATCGAGCTCGGCGAAAGTGATCGACTTTCCCATGCACGAGAACGCCGGCCGGGTCGCATATTGGCGTTCCGCCTCGTCGACAACGTCGCGCACCGAGGCATATTCATCGATGTCGATTTCAGCGGGGATGCCCGGGGGATACTGCTTGAGCCAGACCTTGTCCACGGACGTCCTCCTTGCCGGCGGGCGATGCCGGGTTGCGCGATAGGCCGGTGAGGAGACTCCGCGCGATCTTCGCGCCGCGTGCGGTCCCTTTGCCGCGAATGCTACACCGGGATGACCCGCCTGACGCGGCGGAAAGTAGAGGTCGTCCGTCGCCGGCGGACGGTCGTCGCCGGAGCGGGGTCAGGCGCCCGCAAGCCTGGCTGAGCCGAGTTGTTGCTCATGCGCATAATGTAACGGCCCGCCGCGGAAAGGCGCGAAACCGGTACCGAAGATGGCCCCGGCGTCTACGAGATCCGCGTCGGCGACGATGCCCTCGTCGAGCGCCGCCTTGGCCTCCTCGACCAGCGGCAGGATCAGCCGGTCAGCGAGGCCCGCGGGCGGTGCGGGGGTCGAGGCTTTCGCGGCCTTGCCACTCGACCAGTCGTAAAAGCCGCGCTTGGTTTTGCGGCCGAGATGGCCCGCGGCGACCAGTTCGGCCAAGCGGCGTGGCGGTGCCGCGTTCGGTGACAGCATCCTTCCCACAGCGACACAAATATCGAGGCCGACCGTATCGGCAAGCTCGATCGGACCCATCGGCATGCCGAATGCAAGCGCCGCTTCGTCCAC
>JANXZT010000299.1 GCA_025355395.1 Betaproteobacteria bacterium | reverse complement strand
CGCGCCGCCGTTGCCAAATGAGGCAATCATCCGCATTTGGCCCTGCAGCGCAATCGTGCGGGACTTATTCAGAGGTTCCCTAACCTGGTGCCGCGATCGCCGGGCTGGCATTGCCCGGTGCACCCGGCGGGGCCGGCGGCTCATGCCGCGATGACGCATCGGGCCTGGGCAGCGTGCGCACCCACACCAGCCACACGATCAGCACGTCGAGCATGATGAGCGCCTGCCACACATACAGGTGCGCCCATTCGAAGACGTCTGCATCCCACTGCCCGAGATAGAAGAGGCTGATCACCCGCACGATGTTCAAGCCCTGCACGGCGAAGATGCCGGCAGCGAGGCCGATCATCTTGCTGCGCCATGGCGCGGGAAAGGCGAGCACCGCGGCAATGAGCACGATGGTCGCCTCGACGCCGTTGCAGCCGGCCTCGATCGAGACGGCAAAACCGTTACTGGTACTGCGCAGCACCTTGCCGGCGGCAGCGACATTCGGGTCGAACACCGTGACAAGCGATGCGCTGATGCCGGCGATCGCGTCGGTCCACGGCACGACAAAATATTGCTGGACCCACGGCGTCAGCTCGATGCCAAAGAGCAAGGCCTGCATGGCCAGGAATAGCGCGAAAAAACGGAGCATCCGGTGATTCTACCGGAGCCGGCCGCCGCGTCACCTGCATGGTCGGGCAATACAATCGCTCCGCTTGCTGCCTCGTGAGGGAACCTCCGAACAATTCGCATGCGATTGCGACGGTCGTGTTTCGGGACCGATCGAGCCGTTCGCCGTCAGCGCGTGCGCATCAACCGGTGTTGGTACCGGTGCGGGCGAGTGGCGGGTTGTTGGCGAAATAGCGCCGGATGCCGTCGTGCATCGATTGTGCGAACTTGTTCTGGTGGCGGTCACTGCGCAGCTTCAGCTCTTCCTCGGGGTTGGAGATGAACGCCGTTTCCACCAGGATCGAGGGGATGTCCGGCGCCTTCAACACGGCGAATCCCGCCTGCTCGACGACGGCCTTGTGCAGCGGATTAACCAGGCCGATGCCGTCGAGCACATTGCGGCCCACCTTGAGACTGTCGTTGATCTGCGCTGCCTGGGAAAGATCGAGCAAGGTGCGGGCAAGCAGCGGATCGCGCACACCCAGGTTCACACCGCCGATCAAGTCGGCCGCATTCTCCTTCTGGGCGAGCCACTTGGCGGCAGCGCTTGTCGCGCCATGCTCGGAGAGGGCAAACACCGACGAGCCGCGAGCGGTGGGAACCGAAAACGCGTCGGCGTGAATCGACATGAACAGATCCGCTTGCACCCGCCGCGCCTTTTGCACGCGGGTGGCAAGCGGCACATAGTAATCGTCGTCGCGCGTCAACACCGCCCGCATGCCTGGCTCCGCATCGATCATGCCCTTGAGCTTGCGGGCAATCGCGAGCACCACATTTTTTTCCATGGTCCCGCGTCGGCCCACGGCGCCGGGATCCTCGCCGCCATGTCCGGGATCGAGTGCGATAGTAATCCGCCGTCTGCCGCTCTTGTCGGGGCGCGCCGGAATCCGGCTCGCCGGCGCCGGATCTCGCTCGGTGGATGGCTCAGTCGCGCGCATCTCTTCGAGCAGCGCCATCAACGGATCGATCGGTGTCACGGGATAGAGGTCGAGCACGACGCGATGCCCGAACTCGGCCACCGGCTTCAACGCAAAGAGCTGCGGCTTGGTCTCCATCTTGAGATCGATCACGAGCCGCACTGCACCCGGCGACTTCTGCCCGAAGCGGATCGCCGATATGTAGGGATCGCTGCCCTGCAATCGTCCCGGCAACTGCGCGAGCTCGGGGGTGATCTCGATGCCGTCGAGATCCAGAACCACGCGATCGGGATTCTTGAGCGTTAGGAGCTGATGCGCGATCGGTGCCGGGGCCTCGAGGATCAGCCGGGTGTATTCCTGCGCCGGCCATATCCGCGCAGAGGCAATGCGGCCCACCGATGCCCACGACAGCGCGGGCGTGCCCCACCATGGACTGACGGCAGGAACGACGAGCCAGCGTAGCGCACGCCGCCGGTTGAGCGAAACGCGTACTAGGAGGCTGTCGGAATCATCGCCTTCATGCATCGTGCGCCAGCCTCCGTCCCTGCGATGAGCGTCGCATTGCGGCCCGCCGCTTCGGAATCATGGAGATAGGCCAGCCGAATTTCGAGGTCCGCGCGCGGCAGGTATGGCGTCACCCGCTCGGGCCATTCGACCAGGCATACGGTGTCTGGTCGGAAGTATTCGGCAAAGCCCGCCATTTCCCATTCATCGGAGCTGGCGAGACGATAAAAATCAAAGTGATAAAAGTATAAGCTCGAAATGAGATAATGTTCAACCAGTGTGTAAGTGGGGCTCTTGACCGGTCCGCCCCAACCGAGCGCCCTTAGCGCGCCCCGGGCGAGCGTAGTCTTGCCAGCGCCAAGCTCCCCGACGAGGCAGATCAGCATCCCCGGTTGGATCGTCGCCGCCATACGCGCGCCGGCGGCAAGGGTTGCCGCAGCGTCAGGAAGGTAAACCCAACCCTCCGGCTGCGCGTCAATCTTGCTCGCGACCACGCCATCCTGGGGGTGAGGTAAATTGGCCATGATGAGCGCGTCGATTCCCGCCGCCGAAGTAGCGGCCACCCCGCCATTGGCGCATGATCTGCCGGCGCTCGCCGAGGCGATTGTGCGGTGGGGCCGTGAGCTCGGTTTTCAGGAAATCGGCATCGCCGATACGGACCTTTCCGCCGACGAGCAACGATTGCTCGACTGGCTCGATGCCGGGCGGCACGGCGCAATGGATTATATGGCACGCCATGGCACCAGGCGCTCGCGGCCGGCGGCGCTGGTCACCGGAACCGTGCGTGTCATCTCGGCAAGGCTCGATTACTTTCCGGGAGATGCGCGCGACGCGAACGAAGTGCTAGCGCTGCCGAATCACGCCTACATCGCCCGCTACGCGCTGGGCCGCGATTACCACAAGGTGCTGCGGGCGAAGCTCCAAGCGCTCGCCGAGCGGATGCGCGACGCGGTAGGCGACTTTGGCTATCGGGTGTTCACCGACAGTGCGCCGGTGATGGAAGTGGCACTTGCGGCGAAAGCGGGCCTCGGTTGGCGCGGCAAGCACACGCTGCTCCTGACCCGCGAGCGAGGCTCATGGTTTTTCCTGGGTGAGATTTACACCGATCTTCCGCTGCCTGTGACGCCGGCGCGCACCAACCACTGCGGGACATGCACCAGCTGCATCGACATCTGCCCCACCGGCGCCATCGTCGCGCCCTATCAGCTCGATGCGCGTCGCTGCATTTCCTACCTCACGATCGAGCATCCCGGCGCGATCCCTGAATCGCTGCGGCCGCTGATCGGCAATCGGGTGTACGGCTGCGACGATTGCCAGCTCAGCTGTCCGTGGAACCGCTTTGCACAGCCGACGGCTGAGCCGGATTTTGCCGTGCGTCACGGGCTCGACAATACCGAGCTCGTGAAATTGTTCGCCTGGACGAACGAAGAGTTCGACCTGCGCCTGCAAGGCAGCCCGATCCGCCGGATCGGGTATGAGCGGTGGCTGCGCAACCTCGCGGTCGGACTCGGCAATGCGCCTTCGTCGGCCGAGGTCGTCGCTGCGCTCGAAGCGCGCGCCGACGATCCGTCGCTACTGGTGCGCGAGCATGTTGCGTGGGCGCTCGGTCGACACCGTCGATACATCGATGACGCCGGCAGCACCGGTGATGGTGTGATCAGCGACGAGAAGCAGCCCACGTCGTAAGAAAACGGCGCACTGCTGCCGCGTTGGATGCGGGAGCGTTCATCGAATGAGCTGGTTCACCGAAACGATCGGCAGCATCACGGCGAGCACGAGCACCAGCACCACCGCGCCCATGAGCACAATGAGTGTGGGTTGGAGCAAGGCGGCAAACCAGGTAAGCCGTCGTTCGGCTTCGCGCTCGAGTTCCTGCGCCGCCCGCTCGAGCATCGCGGACAGTTGGCCGCTCGCCTCGCCGTTGGCCACGAGATGAATGAGCACCGGCGGAAAGACGCGCTGTTCCTTGAGCGCGCGGGCCAGTGCCACGCCTTCACGCACCAGGATCGCCGACGCGGTCGCGGCGCGCCGGATGGGCACCGACCAGATGACCTCGGCCGCGGCGTCGAGCGCACGCAACAACGGTGCACCGCTGCCCACCAGTATCGCGAGCGTGCTGGCGAAACGCGCGGTATCGATGGCGGTCAGCAAGCGGCCCAGGAGCGGCCAACGCAACAGCGAAGCGTGCCACGACGCGCGGAACGCTGCATGCCGATTCGCGACGGCAAACGCGAATGCACTCGCGGCCAGGGCTGCGGCCCATGCCCAGCCAGTGGCACGAACAAAGCCGCTGGTGGCGATAAGCGCCCGGGTGAGCCATGGCAACGTCTGCCGGCTTTGCTGATACACGGACACGATCAAGGTTTAATTTTTATTAATAAATTGTAAATCCAAGCAGGTGCTTTTTTGATATCATCTATCAAATTTTGCGGG
>JANXZT010000278.1 GCA_025355395.1 Betaproteobacteria bacterium | reverse complement strand
TTTTGACTTTGAACCGGACCCATTTTGACCTTGAATCGGACCCCTCTTGGCTTGAAAAATGGATTCCCGAATGCGCGGGAATGACGGAGTTTTGATCGTTTGCGTCGTCCTCGACAGGCCGCGCGGAGGGACGGCGCATGCCTCACTCACAGCAGGCGCGTATGTCCGGTGGTGCGGCGATGGCCTGAATCCGCGACGGATCGTCCGGATGCCGGCGGGCGAACACGCGAATCTCGCGGCCTTCGACCAGGGCCACGTTGCCGCGGCGAATCGAATGCTGCATCACGAAGCTTTTTTGGCGCCACTCCGCGATGCGGGTCTCGACCTCGATGTCATCGCCATAGGTCGCCGGGGCAATGAAGCGGGCCTGGGCATCGACCAGCGGGGCGCCGATGAGGCCGTCGTCGATTTCGCGCTGGTGCCAGTTGGGCACGCCGGCCGCGCGAAAAAAATGCAGCGCCGCGGCATCCATCCACCGGAAATAATTGGGATAGAACACAATCTGCGCGGGATCGCAGTCGCCGAACTCGATGGTAAAGCGGGTGATGTGGGAACGGCTCATGGCTGGCTCTTGGCGACTTCTCCGGGCGCATTATCGCCGGGTTTACGTATCCAGCGAATCCGCGCTACAAGCCAAACGGAGCGACCTTGACTCCAAAAAGAAGCCGATGAAAGGTCATCACCACCAGCGCCACGACGACACCGGCGACGACCGCGATCACATCGAATCTGACGTTCGGCACCATGACCTTGACCGTGCCCCGACCCATCGTCGATGTCAGGTCGACCAGGGCGTAGGCCAGAAAACCACCAAAGAGCACCGTGCCCCGCATGTCGCCGTTGGCGAGCAAATGCACCACCGACCAGAGGATGATGGCCAGCAACATCGGGTGCTTGAGTAAATGCCGCGTGTGGCCACGCATATTGGCGGCGGCGAGCAGGATGAATACGAGCACCATGGCATACGGTGCGATCTTGATCGCGCTTGCCGACGGCGCAAAGAGCCGCGGGCCGGGATCGGCGAGGGCGTAACCCACGACGATCAGGATCAGGCCGGCCAACGACACCAGCGCGAACGCTTTCTTGTAGGTCTTCTCGGTCCAGCGCGCAACGATTGCCGCGCGGGTCGTGGTCATCCTCGGCAACGCATGGATGCCGAGAAATGCGATCAAGCCGATGATCAGCAGGGTCATGATGAGCGCCGCCGCGAGAGTTACTATAAGCAGGATGGCGAATCACTCTATCAAACGGCGACCGAACTGGCGAGTGCGCTGGCGCCGCGATCCATGCCGCGTGGCCAATCGCTTCAGCGGACGGGGCAGGATGTCACCCGGATTCCGCGGCCCGCGGCCGTGTGGCCAGCCACGGTTCCTGCTGCATGGCGTCGAAGTTTCGCGACAGAGCAAGGCCGAAGCCTCGCCGGTCCGCTATGCCACGCTCGCCCGTTCGATGATGCGTTTCATGGCGTGCGGGTCTGTTTCCAGCGTGCCGAAGGTGCCGGTCCATGGTCCCGCAAGCCGCGAATTCACGAACTGATCCGCCACCTCGGACGTGGAATGGCGAATCAGCTGGCTTGCTTGCAGCGCCAGCGCGACGCGCTCGGTGAGTCGTCGCGCACGACTCTCCACATTGCGCCCGGGCAAAAGATCTTGCGCCAAAGCACCCACGAACGTCCGATAGGCGTTGTCCTGCGATTGTGCGAGTTGCAGTTCCGTGAGCAACGCATCCCGCGTCGCCGGCTCGCGCTCGATCACCCTCAGCACATCCAAACACATCATATTGCTCGTGCCTTCCCAGATCGCATTCAGCGGCGCCTCGCGGTAGAGCCGCGCCATGACACCTTCTTCGACAAAGCCGTTGCCGCCATGGCATTCGAGCGCCTCGACGACTACCCACGGCGCGCGCTTGCAGTTCCAGAACTTCGCCACCGGTGTGCCGATGCGGGCGAGCAATCGTTCGTGCTCGCTGTCCGCCGATTCATCCTGTGCCTGCGCCATACGCAAAGCGAGCAAGGCGGCGGCTTCGACCTCGATCGCCAAATCGGCCAACACATTCGCCATCAGCGGTCGCTCGAGGAGCAGCGTCGCGAACGCGCAACGATGCGCCGTGTGCCATAGCGCCTGGGTCAACGCCTGCCGCATGAGCCCGGCGGAACCGATCGCGAAATCCTGCCGACACAGATGCCCCATCTCGAGAATGGCGCGAATGCCACGTCCTTCTTCGCCGATCATGATCGCCGATGTGTCGACGAGCTCGATCTCGCTCGATGCATTGGACTTGTTGCCGCATTTTTCCTTCAGGCGCTGGATTTGCATCCGGTTACGGGTCCCATCGGGAAACCAGCGGGCGAAAAAGAAGCACGACAGCCCGCTTGGGGTTTGCGCGAGTGTCAGAAAAGCATCGCTCATCGGCACCGAGGTGAACCACTTATGGCCGGTCAGCAAGTATTCCGATCCGGGCCCCGTGCGCGCGCCGGCGGGACGGGCGTGGGTCTGGGTTTGCCGCAGATCGGAGCCGCTTTGCTTTTCGGTCATTGCCATGCCGAGCGTCACGCCGGTTTTCTGGTTCATCGGCAGTGGTCGGGGGTCGTACCGATTGGACAAGATCTTGGCTTCCCATTCTTTCGCGAGCACCGGCAGGTTGCGCACTGTCGGCAGGCTGGCGAAGGTCATTCCCATGGGGCAACACACGCCTTGCTCGCCCTGATTCGCAAGGTACGACAGGATGCCTCGCGCCACGTGCGCGCCGCGGCGCTTCTCCTTCCAGGCGAGCGAGTGCACGTCGTGACCGAAGATGAGCGACATGCATTCGTGATAGGCCGGATGAAATTCCACTTCGTCGATCCGGTTGCCGAAGCGATCGAAGGTCTTGAGCTCGGGCACATGACGATTTGCTTGACGTGCAAGCTCGGCCATGCGCTCGCTACCTATGATCTCGCCGTACGCGAACAATTGATCGTGAGCCCATTGGGCGCCGCCACGTTCCATGGCGCCTTTGAGGACCGGATCCCGGTCGAAGGCATTGTACGGCTCGATCGGACCGCTCTGATTCGTGACCTCGTGGGTAGCGTGGAATCGCGGTGTGCCAGACCCCAAATCTTGCGCAGCATTCCACTCGACGGACGGGCTGTTCATATCGAAGCTCCTTGATGACGCGATCTCACGACGTTGAGGCGGTTGCTTGGCTAGGCCGGCATCCTGCTACGCCTGCCTCTGAATCGAGGGACCGCCCGCGGGCACCTCATACCCGCTCGATGATCATGGCAATGCCCTGCCCCACGCCGATGCACATCGTGCACAGCGCGTAGCGGCCCTTGTTGCGCTCGAGCTGCAGCAGCGCGGTGGTGGCAAGGCGTGCGCCGGAAGCGCCCAGCGGATGTCCGAGGGCGATCGCGCCGCCATTCGGATTCACGTGCGGCGCATTGTCGGGAACGCCCAGGAGGCGCAACACCGCGAGCGCCTGCGCGGCGAACGCCTCATTCAGTTCGATGCAATCCATCTGGTCGATCGTAAGGCCCGTCCGGGCGAGGAGCTTTTGCGTCGCCGGTGCGGGTCCGATGCCCATGATGCGCGGCGGCACGCCCGCCGTTGCCGCACCGACGATGCGCGCTCGTGGTGTCAATCCATGCCGGCGCGCGCCCTTCTCGGTCGCGAGCAACAGCGCGGCGGCACCATCGTTGATACCCGAAGCATTGCCGGCGGTTACCGTGCCGTCCGGACGCACCACGCCTTTCAGCTTGCCCAATGCTTCGATCGATGTCGCCCGCGGGTGCTCGTCCTTGTCGACGATCACCGAATCGCCTTTCTTTTGCTTGATCGACACCGGCACGATTTCCTGCGCCAGGGTTCCGTTCGCCTGGGAGGCAAGCGCGCGCTGCTGCGAGCGGATCGCAAACGCATCCTGATCGGCCCGTGACACCTGGTAATCCGTGGCGACGTTTTCGGCCGTCTCGGGCATCGAGTCGGTCCCGTATTTTGCGCGCATGAGTGCGTTCACGAACCGCCAACCGATGGTGGTGTCCTCGACTTTTGCCGTGCGCGAAAACGCGGTTTCGGACTTTGCCAGCACAAACGGTGCGCGACTCATGCTTTCCACGCCGCCGGAAATCACGAGATCCGCCTCGCCCGTTCGCAACGTGCGCGCGCCGAGCGCGATCGCATCGAGGCTCGACCCGCACAGGCGATTGATGGTGCTGCCCGGCACCGCATCGGGCAGGCCGGCAAGAAGTGCCGCCATGCGCGCGATGTTGCGATTGTCCTCGCCGGCCTGATTGGCGCACCCGTAGAACACCTCGTCCACCGCCGCCCAATCCGTTGCCGCGTGCCGATCCATCAAGGCCTTGATCGGCACTGCGGCGAGATCGTCGGTCCGCACCGACGAAAGCGCGCCCCCGTAGCGGCCGAATGCGGTGCGCACTGCGTCACAGATGAATGCTTCGTTCACGGTCATTCCTTTGGTCGTTTATCCAGAATGCGTCTGGCCTTGCCCGCAGAGCGTTCGATGCCACCGGGCAAGGCCAGCTGCACCGACGTGGTAACGCCGATGTAAGCCTTGATGTTGTGTTCGAGCTTTTGCGCCGCAGCGTCACGCGTCTGCGCGCCTGCCAGCGCAAGCCCGGGTCCCATCTCCACGTGCACCGTCACCTCGTCCAGAGTTTCAGGTCGCATCACCTCCAGAAGGTAGTGTGGCGTCAGCTCTGGCTGCTTGAGAATCAGGTCCTCGATCTGGGTCGGAAAGAGATTGACGCCCCGGATGATGAGCATGTCGTCGCTGCGGCCGGTGATCTTCTCGATTCGCCGCATCGAGCGCGCGGTGGGTGGCAACAGGCACGTCAGGTCCCGGGTCCGGTACCGCACCATCGGCAAGGCTTCCTTGGTGAGCGAGGTAAACACGAGCTCGCCTTTTTCGCCGTCGGGAAGCACCTTGCCGGTGTCCGGGTCGACGATCTCTGGATAGAAGTGATCCTCCCACACGGTGAGGCCATCCTTGGTCTCTATGCATTCCTGCGCCACGCCCGGGCCGATGATCTCGGAAAGGCCATAAATATCGATGGCATCGATGTCAAGCCTGGCTTCGATGGCGGTGCGCATACCGGGCGTCCACGGTTCCGCACCGAAGAT
>JANXZT010000263.1 GCA_025355395.1 Betaproteobacteria bacterium | reverse complement strand
CAGTTTTCCGGAGTAGTGAACAAAGACCCGGACCCTGTTCGCTCCCTTCTCCCCACTGATGTACTTCCAGCGGTCGTGCGTGGTAGCGCGTGGCATTAGTTGCCTCCATCTGGCGTCAGGTGTGACGCCCGCGCTGTCTGCCGAGCAGGTCGAACATGGAGGGGGCGAGGCCGGAGCCGCAACGGCTTGCGTGGAAGGTCGGCCGCCCGGACCCGGGGAGACCCTTTCCGGCCCCAGTTGGTCAACCGGCCATCCCGCAGCATCCGGCCCAAGGAATCGGGGGAAAAGCCACACCGCAGCGCGGCTTGGGTCAGGTTCAGGAGTTCGGTTCCCTCGTCCCTAGCGACCGATTGGAAGTCCGCCAGTAGTTCGTCCAAGATCGGACCTACCGGTGCACTGAAGCCCCTCCGGGACCATTCGTCCCGGAGAGTTTCCCACTTGGATTGGAATTGCTGGCGGTTCACCGGACGCCCTCAGATTTCCAATTCCAACAGGTAGATGAAGCCCGGTCGTTCGCCTTCCGGTCGCTCCCACGATGGACGCCACAATTCACCATTCGATCCGCGAATCGGCTCGTACAGTTTGCCCGGCGCGCGATGCCACCAGTAGTAGTCGCCGAACAGCGCGCCGATGGTGTCGCGGAGGAATTCGGTCTGTAGCTCCGGGTCTACCACGAGACAGTGTAGAATGTGCGAACCAAGCTCAGCCAGCCGCTTTCGCAACTGCGCCTCAGCGATACTGAGAAAACGACTGGTAGGCGGACCGCACTTCTCTTCACCGCCGTCGGTACGCCAGATCACCGTCACGCTGCGCAGTTGCTGATTGTGATACAACCGGTCGAAAAATGTTGCGAGCAGCGCTTCGCGCAATTCACGCGGATCGGTGTCGCGCCCCGATTCTGCGTCCGGTAGCGTCAACTCGGGGCGGATATGACCGGCAATCCGTCGGGCAGTGCGTTCGTGGCAATGAAGGCGGGCGCCGATTTCCTCGAAGCTGATTCCCTTTCGCCTCAGCTTGCACGCCGCGTCGATGCGTTCCTGGTTCGTCCGACGGCGCCCAGGAACAGCGGGTGTCGTCTTGCGGTCGACAACCGGACGCAACGCGGACACCGGGCGGACTACAACAGGTATTGCCGAGACCGCGCCAGAGAGTTTGGCGACGGCGCGCGATTGCCGATTCGCGAGGACAGGAAGGGTATTAGGCGGTCGGGGGGACATGGATTCATTCCCCCAACGCACTTCTGCGGAGGCGGCCGTGCTGGTCGAGAACGACTTTGACGCGCTTAATGTCGGCCAATGGAATGAGCGACGGCTGACCCGGGGACTTGATGTGCCGGAGATCACCGGCATTCACCCAATTGTTGATGGTCATGACGCTGACGCCGAGGATATCGGCGGCCATTGCTTGCGGTGCTACGCCGTTGTGCGGGACGTACCATGCGTACCAGTTCCCGTCGTCAAGCTGGCGCTCGACGGTGACGCCCTGGGCCGGACCTGGCTCGTCCCACGTGACGACGGGCGGCTGCGGATACATTTATAAAATCCTCGACATGGATATATATTTACATGTCGATCCGACGACCCGCAAGGGCGTGAGGAGGGCCGGTCACGTGGGCGCGTGCGCTCGCCCCGTCGCCGCACCCTTCGGTATATTAGCGGGATCATCCCGCCCCTCCCAAGGAGTTCCCCGGTGTCGATTTTCACGGACCTGATGAACGACCGCGTGACTCTCATCAAGGAAAACGGTCAGACGTTTCCTGACATCGTTTGCATTGTGTCCCCCAACGCGGTGCAGACCGACGATGGTGACGCACCCATCGAGGACGGAGACTACTTCGAGCGGCGCCTGCCTAACGGGGTGGTCGAGAAGTATCAGGTGCTTCACAGCGGATTCACGAAAGGTTTCGCTGAGATTCCGGATCACTACCAGTGCAAGGTGAAGAAGGTGACCGAGATTCCACGCTCCATGCCGCCAGCGAAAACGGTCGTCAACATCCGTGGCCACAACGCGCGCGTGAACAACAACTCGACGGACAACTCGGTCAACACCGTCCACGGGGCCGGAGCCGATGTATTCGAGGCAATCGCCAACGCGCTACGCGAGCAGCTGCCAGAGGGAATCTCGCGCACTGAGGCGCTCACGCTGATCGCGGAGATGCAGAAGGCAAAGGGAACGCCATCATTTGGTGATCTCTACCTCCGCTTCATGGGTGCAATGGCAGACCACATGACCGTCATCGGGCCGCTGCTAGGTCCGCTCGCCACATACCTCGCGATTAAATGAGCGCGTTGACCTTTCGTCGTCTGAAGACCGACCTCGTGACGCTGATGGTTGCCCCCGCGTTACCTCCTCGATATGGACCCAATCTCGATAGATTCCTACCAGGCAGTTGACACGATTCTCGGGGGTACGATGCTGGACTTTCAGAACGAATACGAGCGCGTCACCGGCGATACCATGCAGGCCAAGTACGCCGCGATCACTGGTAGCCTCTCTTCAGCGGAACCCGCGGTGCTGGGCGATCGGTACAGGCTCGCCGAGCAGGCGTTGGCCGGTACGGACCTGCTGCATCAGCTCGACCCATACGGCCTGAAAAGCACGCTGGGGCGGATCGACGGCCTCCCGTGGCAGACGGAATCGGAGCGCTCGATGCGCCGCATGATGGAAGCAACCCGGACCGCCGTTGAAGCGCACGAAGCATCCACCAGCGCGAGACTCTTGTATGAAGAAGGCGAGCGCTATCGGCGTGAAGCAGCGGAACGCGAACGCTGGGCTGAGGAGGAGCGGCTGCGGGCGCTCTATTCGCAATCCGAGCCGCCCGTCATTCCAGCATGGATGTTTGAGCGCGCGGGGATTCGCGCACTTGAGCCAGTCGTCCAAGACGACGTGCCTGAGGCGCCGATAGAGGCACCCGCTCGCACGCTAGGATCTGTGCTGGATTCGATGCGCTCGCCGGAGAGGAAGAAATAGTCACAGCCGTGCTCGACTGGTTCAAGACGAACAGCAGCGCACTCCAGGCCATTGCCGGTGTGCTAATGTTCGGGACGACGTGTGTGCTGGCGTACCTTACGGGCAGATACGTGAAGCTGACGAAGACGATTGCCACAGCTGCGCAGAACCAGACGGCTGCTCTTCACGCGGCAGAGCTGCGCCGCAACGATGACGCACGGCTCGCGCTTCATCGTCTCGCGGGCCGCATCGACTCCATTCTACTCTTACTCTCCAATGACAACGTGAATGGTGGCGAGCTTCGTCGGTTTGCCGGCGTTTCCGCCACTGACGTACTTGAACTTGAGCGGCTAGCGAGAGGGCTGGGCGAGGAGATCAGCCATTCCGTAATGGTGATTGGCGTGAGCCTAAGCTCGCTGCTCGGGTTCATCGAGCGCTATCAGAGCGTCGCTGCGACAATGGGTTACCACGTCACCGAGCCAGAGTTGATTGACTACCGCGACGCGATCAAGGTTTCCAAGGAGGAATTGGCCAACGTCGTTCGCCTTACCGAAGCGCCGGTTCGACCTGGCGCCTGACACTGTCGCGGCGGCAGACCGTCCACCATGATTCCATGAGCAGACCGGCTGGCCCGTGTTTAGCTAAGAGACGCTCGTAAAACGGGAAGGTCCACGCTACAGATCGACTATCTGCACCACGCGCCGCTTGCGGACACCCGTTTCCCGCAAGCGGCGGTCGTACAACTCCGTCCACCAGGCGGGCACGCGGTTCGGTTTGGCCTTTAACAGCTTCTTGACTACGTCGTCGTGGTGGAGCAACAGCACGTAGCCAAAGGCGCGCGCGCCGCGCGGCTTGACCTCGATGAAGCCGAGTCGCGCGAGTTCCTTCACGCCCGTGCGCCAGTAGCGAACGCCGCGATGCGCGCCTTGGTAGCCGCATGCGGACGCCATGTCGCCTTCATCGACAATTTCGACAAAGCCGTCGTCATGCTGCCGACCCCAAAAATCGAGATAGACTCGGGCTGCATCGGCGCCGGTCGTCAATTCACGGATAAGCGTGCAGAGAAGTGGGAGCGTCCGGGGGATGGTGCAAAATCCCTTTTCGTCCTTGTACCAAATCTGCGTCGAAGCGAAGTCGCCAAATACCGCCGTGCGCTCCAGGCCACGTCGCCGGTCGGAGACGTGCGGTTTCTTGGGCTTCGTTGCCTCATCGTCCGTCGACTCGATGACGATGATGCCGCCCGTCTCCTTCTTCGTCGTTGCCATCCGTGTTCCTCACTCGCGTCAAGTTGTCGGCGGTCGGAGTACCAAGGGCGCCCTTGGTAGCCCGGCCTCGATCCGCTCGCCGCCGTTACAAGCGGTAGTCCGCGTTTCGTGGTACAAACCTGTTGCAGTGCAAAGCCGCGCGGCAGCCGCCCGCATAAGCGCGACGGCGTCGGCTCGCGTGAATAGAAAACACGGTCGCAGTTTGTTGTCAACCTCTAGGAAGGTAGTCAACTACTAGCTGACTCGATGAAGCTGGCGGGGATTCGACTTTACGCGGCAACGACTTAGCTCCTCCCAGTTCTCCACTATCTCCATATCATCCGTATCATCCTATGTCCTCCCTATTCTCCCTGCAAGCCGAACCTGGGGAGGGGGTAGATCCTCACGCCGCCTTCCTTCCGGTCTCGTACCGCCCGTCGTCGTCCACCGTCACCTCGCCCATCAGCGCCAACGTCTCAAGATGCCGCAAGACCAGCTCGCGCTTGGCACCGTCGAACGCCGCGACGAGATCTGCCGCGGTAAGCGAACGGCCGCCGAGCAGAGCGCCGATCGCGGCGAGCTGCTCGACGGCGGTAGCGGGCCAGGGGCGCCGCGCTTCCACCACCAGTGCTGCCGCAGCGTCGGGGAGGTCAAGTTTCGCCGCCACGCTCGTCGGCGCAAAGCGCGGGATCTGATAGTCGGGGCGCAGCCAGCGAATCACCCCGCCCTTCTCTTCCTCGACACGCTGGTCATGCAGCTTCACCAGGCGGCCCAAAATTTCATCTTTCTCCATTGGCCAGGGCCAGTTGTACGCCTCCGCAACCAGCGCATCGAGTTCGTCGTGCAGGTCGCGCAGTACGCCGCAGGCGGCGATCTCATGAATGGCGCGCTCCTTTGCCGTCAGAACTTCACCGCCTCGCAGCTTCTCGACGACGTTGTACATCCCGGTCATCGTGACCTGCTCGTCGCGCGTGATCGCGTCCTTGCGGTGTGCGTCGAGGCGCTTGGCAAGCAGGCCGATTCTCTCGCGAAGCTCAGAGGACGGGTCCGGGAATGGGAAGGGGTCGAAGCAACCCCGCTTTGTGTAGCGTGGGCGGTCTTCCAGAGTGCCGCCAGCTGCAAGCGCCCACGTCACATGGCAGGTCGACGAGAGCACTCCAAGTACGAAACCTGACTCCGTAGCAAAAACAGTGAGCATGTTGTCCGGCGCGATTTCACTGTCCAACAGAATGAAAAACCGGTGCTTCGCTGTTTCCGGCGTGACCAATACCTGACTTAGGCCCTCCACTGCGCGCCGCAGTTCGATTCGCGGGTACCCGAATCGCCACCAGGTCTCAGCAAGGGAGGATCGCCGATTGGCGTCCCGCTCCGGCTTGACGCGATCCCGTACAATATCGAAAAGAATCGGATAGGACCTTGCCTCATTCTCGCTCCTAAGGCCGAAGTCGATAACCCAGGCATCACGCGGTCGTCCGGTAACATCGCGGCCATTTCGGTAGGGCTTGACGACTTCAGCATTGCGAGCGTCGGACGCCAAGAGCTGTCGAGCTTCTTCATCGGTGACCACAAAGCCCGCACCATAAAGTTGGAAACCGGCGAAACTCAGCCCGTCATTCGCAGTCAGGGGCCGGACGGCTGCGCCCGCAACATCAGCGCCTTCGGAAAGGTCAACATTCAGTGCACCGACTAGGCGGTCGGTCATGACATGACCGTCGTCGCTAACCGTGAGTATTCTCACGGCGCCCGCGTGCTTTGCGACGACTGTCATCGCCACGCGTACAGCTGCTCCTTGCACATCGTCATTCCACGGATGGTCTGCGACGACCCAGATCACCTCAGCCCCGGCCACGCGGGCCAGGTTCATGATCCGTCGATTCCTAAGTTGCCCGATGGAATTTGTGGTAATCAAGCCGACGCGCTGGGCGCTGGCGGACACCACTAACTGAGAGCCTCGCCACCACCAATACATTACAAAATCGATTCCGTCGGGGATCTCGCTGTGCGCGGCGCGCAACGCGTCGACATACCCATTGCCAAGCGTGTCGCGCATCAGCGTGTCACCGATATAGGGAGGATTCCCCACGATGAAATCCGCCTTCGGCCACTCCGCCGGGCGCGGATTGACGTACTCCATGTACTTGAGCTTAGCGTTCGGATCGGGAATCAACTCACCCGTCACCGGCGACGGAATCCTCGGCGTGGGATCCGGACGATCCCGGTCTGGCCTATGCATGATAGCGTCCCACGCGAGTATCGCGTCACGGCATTCGATGGTGCCGGTGTCTTCCAAGATCGGATCTGGCGGCGTGCGGCCGCCGTGCGCCTCGCGCCAAAACTGGTGATAGCCGATCCATAGCGTCAGTTCGGCAATCTCGCGCGCCCACGGCTTGATCTCGATGCCGTGGAATTGGCGCGGATGGACTTCGTCGAAGAGTTGCTCGGTCTGCTCCGTTCCTTCCCTGCCGCGGATTCGTTCGATCTCTCGCAATACCTCCAGCTCAATCCGCTTAACCGCCGCCATTGTCACATAGAGAAAGTTGCCGCTGCCGCACGCTGGGTCGAGAAACGAGAGCCC
>JANXZT010000254.1 GCA_025355395.1 Betaproteobacteria bacterium | reverse complement strand
CAGATAACTACGCCCTGACCAAAGGTGGGGCAGAACGGGCGGCGCTGATCGAGGCCCAGGGAAAACATGAGTTCTGAAGATACCCTCCCGGCATTTCACGGCACAGCGCGGGCGAAAGTGGTACGTGTGCGATGGGGTTGTTAGCGGGGTTGTAGAAGCGCGTCATTCTGGTGGTGACGTGCGGATTTGATTTGGCGAGCAAGTCAGCGGGACGCGGGGTGCGCAGCGGTTGGTGTCGGCGTGATCAGAATGGCGGATCGGTTGCTGTTGGCGCGGGGCCGAGATCGCGCTGCGAGAGGTCGTCGTTGGGGTGGTAGTAGCGCCGCAGCTGAGCGCAGTAATGGCGCTCCATGGCATCGGTGAGTTCGTGGAGAAACTCGACGAGCTTGACGGCGGCATCATCGGACAGGTCGACGGGCAGACACAGCAGGGGCAAGTCGTTCGGTTGCATCATGGCATTGAGCGTGGTTTGCGCGCGGTTGGGGTACGAGCTTTGGCTTTGCGCTCGGCGCGCTCCTTGGCCTCCTTGAGGCGGTAGCTCTTGCCTTCCAGGTTGACGATCTCGGCGCGGTGCACGAGCCGGTCGACGAGGGTGACGACACAGCCGGCGTTGGGAAAGACCTGGGTCCATTCGCTGAAGATTTTGTTGGTGGTGAGCAGAATCGGGTGGGTCTGGTAGCGGCGGGTCACCACCTCGAAGAGCAGATCGGCGTAGCGCGCGTTATAGGAAAGGTAGCCGACCTCGTCGATGGCAAGGATGGTGGGGGTGGTATAGCGGCGCAGGCGGCGGGCCAGTGCGGTGGTGGTGTCCTGTGCGGCAAGGTCGTGGAGCATGTCGGAGGCGAGGGTGAAGCGCGCGGTGTGGCCATGCATCACGGCCTGGTAGGCAAGGTTCTTGATCAGCATGGTCTTGCCCAAGCCATTGGAACCTATGAGCACCACGTTGGCTGCTTCCTCGACAAAGGCGAGCGAGAACAGTTCATCGATCAGGATGCGGTCACATCGGGTCGGCCATGCCCAGTCGAAGTCGGCGACGGGTTTGAAGGCGCCCAGGCGCGCATCATCGAGGCGGCGTTTGAGGGAACGGCGCGCGCGCTCGGCGTCTTCGATTTCGATGATGCGGGCGAGCCACGGTTGGTGCATGAGCGTTTCGGCCTGCGCCAGCAAGCCGTAGAGGCCCAGCTGGCGCAGGCGCTGGCGCGTCGCTTCAAGGTTGCGATTGGTGGTCGTCGTGGGTGCGTTCATGGTCGGGCTGCGTGGTGAGTTGTTCGTAATCGCTTAACGGCTGCGGGCGTGCGCTGATGTCTTGCAAGCGCGGATCGTTGGGCAAGACCACCGCGATGGGCGGGCGTTGGCCGCGAGCGTTGGCTTGGGCGTCGATGAAGTGGCGCACCGCGCCCAGGTGT
The DNA here is from genome assembly GCA_025355395.1 of Betaproteobacteria bacterium. GTDB lineage: Bacteria > Pseudomonadota > Gammaproteobacteria > Burkholderiales > Casimicrobiaceae > CAIWHR01. The sequence continues at coordinate 1,802 of JANXZT010000254.1, read as the reverse complement.
GCGGCGTCTTCGGCCAGTGCGGCGGCGATCGCCGCCTCCAACGCGCTCGCGCCGTGGCTCGCGAGCAGTGCCAGTAGCCCGCGGGTGAGCACGCCCAGGTGGGCGCCGCGCTCGGCGGCGCGCAGGAACAGCGCTTGGGCACTGGGTGCGGCGTGATGCAGGCGATCCTGCGCCCGATTGGCACGGGCGGAGCGCTTGTGCGAGACCAGGGCCTCGACATGGGCAGGGACTTCGATCTGCGCGCCACGATCGAAGCTGCGCCGGTGCGTGGCGAGCAGCACCTGGCCGTCGAGGATGCGTACGGTGTCGAGGGTCGCCAGCACGGTGAGCGTGCGCCTGACATGGGTGTGGGGAATGGAGTAATCGTTCCAGTCGAAGCGCGCATAGGGCGTTTTGTTCACGCTCACCTCGATGCGTTCCTCGGTTGGAAACGGGTTCTCGGGCAGCGCCAGCAGCCGCGGCTGCTCCTCGGCGAACACCGCCCACACGGTGCGGGAGCGGTCCTCCGGACAGAGCCGGTCGGCAGCAGCACCCCGACACCAGGCATCGGCCTGGGCGTTCAGATCATCAAGATCGCGGAAGGTGCGCGCAGCGAAGAAGGCGTCGCGAACGAACCGAATCGCACGTTCGACCCGACCTTTTTCATTGCCGCGCGCCACCGCCACCGGACGCGGCTCGTAACGGTAGTGGGCGGCCAACTCGAGCAGAGTGGGATTGAAGCGGATCGCATCCCCGGCCCGCTCCAGCACCGCGCTCTTCAAATTATCATAGAGCAGGACCCGGGGAACGGCATTGAACGCCGCGAACGCCTCGACATGCCCGCGGATGAAGTAGTTCATCGCCGCGCCCAGATAGAAGCGCAGAAACAACTGCCGCGAGTAGGAGAGCACCATCACGAACGCCATCAACGGCCGCACGGCGCGCCCGACGGTGAGCGTCGAGAAATGAGCCCAGTCCGTTTGCGCTTCCTGACCCGGCAGGGTGCGCAAGCGCAAGTACGCCTCGGCCGCCCGCCGTGGGCGCAACTGCGCCACGATCGCGCGAAAGTGGTCCGGCGCACCAGGGTACCCCCGCTCGCGCACCATCTGGTAGAGCCGACTCGCGCGCAGGGTCGGATACTTGGTGAGCGTCTCCAGGATGAACGCGAAGTAAGGCGCGGCGATCGACGCCCGCACCGTTGTCTGCATGACCGGCACGCCAGCCTGGGCGAGCACCCGGCGCACGGTACTGTGATGCACGCGCAATTGCATGGCAATGGTGCCGATGGGCCAATGCTCGCTATGATGCAGGCGCAGAATCTCGGCCTCCAGCGCACGACCGATCATGGTGCCGCCCCGTACTCACGGTCCGCCACGCAGTGGACCCCGCCGCGAGAAGGCTGGCAGTGGACGCCAGCAGAAACTACAGTGGTGCACAACAGGCCCTGTGGGTGGCTGGTGCGGTGGCGCTGGCAGTGGCAGCGAGGCCAGGTCGACATGGCGTTCCTCGGTCGTAGTGGGGATGGCCACCACTATGAGTGCGTCGATGCCGAGAACGGAACCCTGATGCGTCACTTTCTGCATTCGGCGTTCGCGCCAGGCGCTTTGCCGGGCCGCATGCAGCCGTGCCCCGCGGAAGCTCGACTGGAAGCGAATGCTGGCGCGGTATACCGACTCGCGCCGGCGGATCGAGCTATAACCGAGTCTGGTGTACGACGATGAGTTGAGGAAGGCGGCGTGACCTGCTGAAATGCGATTGTCGAAGTCGTTTTCAGCAACCCACAAAGGGAGTCACGCCACCCATGAAGAAGGATACGGTAGTTG
>JANXZT010000201.1 GCA_025355395.1 Betaproteobacteria bacterium | reverse complement strand
CCGTGGCACCTTCCTTCAGCGTCGACAAAAGCTTCTCTCGTTCCTCGCCTTGGCTCGCTTCGAGCACGGCGCGGCGGGAGACGACCACGTTATTGCGCTTGCGATCAAGCTTGATGACCTTGAACTCGAGCGACTTGCCCTCGAACGGGCTCGTATCCTTGACCGGCCGGATGTCGACCAGCGACCCGGGCAAGAACGCGCGGATGCCGTTGACCATCACGGTCAGGCCGCCCTTGACCTTGCCGGTAACCATGCCGCTCACGACGGTGCCTTGCTCCATCGCGGCTTCGAGGTCGTGCCAGGCTTTGAGACGCTTCGCCTTGTCGCGTGACAGCCGCGTCTCGCCGTAGCCATCTTCGAGGCTTTCGATGGCGACAATCACGAAATCGCCAGGCTTTACCTCGATTTCACCCTTGTCGTTCTTGAACTCCTCGATCGGGATGAAGCTTTCGGACTTCAAGCCGGCATTGACGACGACGATGTTGTAATCGACGCGAACGACTTCGGCGGTGATGAGCTCGCCCTGTCGCATCTCCTGCCGGGAGAGCGACTCTTCGAACAGTGCTGCGAAATCTTCCATGACGCCAGGAGGCGTGGCGGCAGGCGTTGCGGGAATGGTGCTTTGGGTGGCGGTAGCCATATGGGTTGGGTCCTTCTTCAGTCAAGGCCGCCGGCCGCGAGAACCCTGTTTCTCGTGCAGCGGGTTGGTTGTCAAAACCGTCCCTTGCGCTGGCTAAAGCGTCGGGGAACGACCTGGTGCTTGCCTCATTGCCCTCGGGACTGCCTGCCCCCGAACGTCCGGTGCGGGGAGGCGACTGCGGGCGGGTCACTGCAACTGCGGGTGCGTCAAATGCTGGTGCGTCAACTGCGGGTGGGTCAATTGCTGGCGGGTCAGCCGGCGGTGGATCAACGACGTGCCGCAGTGCCCGTTTCTTACCTCTCTTGCTGCCCGCCGCCGGTGATGGCCCGAAACTGCCTGAGCACGAAATCGACAGCATCACCGGGCGACAGGCGGGTGGTATCCAGGACGAGAGCTTCTGGGGCCGGCTCGAGTGGTGCGGCTACCCGCCCGGCATCCCGCGCGTCGCGTTCCCGAATATCACGCAAAAGACCGTCAATGGTAACCGAGATTCCTTTTTCGATCAACTGCTTATGCCGCCGCCTTGCACGTTCCTCGGGCGTAGCGGTGACATAGACCTTAAGCGAGGCTTCGGGGAAGATCACCGTTCCCATGTCGCGGCCATCGGCAACGAGGCCCGGCGGCTCCCGAAACGCCCGTTGGCGGTCGACGAGCGCCTGGCGCACGGCAGGATGTACGGCCACGCGCGAGGCCGCTTCACTCACTGGCTCGGCACGGATCGCTTCGGTCACATCGTGCCCGTCCTGCAGGATGCGCCCATCGGTGAATCTGACATCGAGGAGCGTAGCGAGCTCGGCCAGGGTGGAGGCGTCGTCGAGCCCCGCTTGCGTCTGCAGCGCCTTCAGGGCAACGAGGCGATACAGGGCGCCGCTGTCGAGAAGGTGAAACCCCAATGCCCTCGCCACCGAGGCGGCCACGGTGCCTTTGCCCGATGCGGCAGGACCGTCGATTGCGATGATGGGAATCGGCATCAGCCAAACGCTCTCAACATTCCAGTTTCACGCGGCGGCGCGAAGCGCGACTCACGCTGCCATTGGCACGGTGAGTGAGCTAAACGTCGCAAAAAAATCAGGGTACGTCTTGCGCACGCAACCCGGGTCATTGATGCGGATCGCAACATTGCCCAGGCTCGCCAACGAGAGGCACATGGCGATGCGATGGTCGTCGTAGGTATCGATTGTGGCCGGCTGCAGATGTTGGGGCGGCGTAATGCGCATGAAATCCTCGCCGGCGTCGATTCACGCGCCAAGCTTGCGCAATTCGATGGTCATGGCCGCGATGCGATCAGTTTCTTTAACGCGCCAGCTTCCGATATTGGTGAGGAGCGTAGGTCCCCTCGCGAAAAGCGCCACCACGGCAAGCGTCATCGCCGCGTCAGGGATCGCGATGCAATCGATCGTGGCGCCTTCGAGGGCGGCACCCGCGTGTGCTTCGAGCCATCCGTCGCCACCGCGGATGTCGCCGCCCATCCGGGCGAGTACGTCCGCAAACGCGACGTCGCCCTGGATCGATCGGCGGTCGACGCCCATCACTCGAACCGGTCCGCCGCCAATTACGCCGGCCGCCAGGAAATACGAAGCGCCGGAAGCGTCTCCTTCGACCACCACCGTCCCAGGGCTTGCATAGTGCGCAGCGGCGGGCACGACGTAGCGCGCGTCATCCTGCTCGACGATGACACCGAAGCGGCGCATGAGACTGGTCGTGATTGCGACATACGGTTTCGAGATGAGCTCGCCAACGACATTCACGGTCACGGATGCCTGGCTGCGCGCAGTTAATAGGGGCAGCGCCATCAGCAGGCTCGACAGAAACTGGCTCGAAACATCGCCACGAATCGGTACAGCGTGCGCAACAGAGGATGGAGCCGCCATGGTGCCGACGGCAAGTGGCGGGAAGCCCGGCTTCCCGAGATATCTGATGTTCGCACCCAGTACGCAGAGCGCATCCACCAGATCGCCGATGGGGCGCTCGTGCATCCGCGATACGCCCCGAAGGACGTATTCCCCATGGTTGAGGGCGAGGGCTGCGGTCAACGGGCGAAAGGCCGTGCCGGCGTTGCCCAGGAATAACGCGGCCTCGCGCACCGGAAACGATCCGCCGGTGCCGTGAACGGTGCAATTGCCGGCGCCGTCCGGTCCGTCGATCGATACGCCCAGCGCCTTCAGCGCGTCGATCATGAAGGTCACATCATCGGCACGCAGCAGGCCGCGCAAGACGGTGTCGCCATCGGCCAGTGCCGCGAGCAGCAACGTCCGGTTGGAAATGCTTTTGGAGCCCGGCAATCGCACCTCGCCCTGCGCGTGCGAGGCACCCGGCAGATCGATCGCCGCATTCGATTTGGCGGCGGTCGGAGTCGAGCTCATGTTGCACGGGGGCCGGCGGCGGGGACTTCGCCGGTGTGCTCACGTCCCCATGCGCGCCGCGCATCGCTCGCCTGCGTGAACACCGCGTGCAGCGCAGCGCCGTCTCCGGCCGCAATCATTGCCGCAATGCGATCGAGTTGGGTCCGGTACGCGGCAACCTCGTCGAGCAGTGTGGCGCGATATTGCGATGGCCAATCGCGCCGC
>JANXZT010000193.1 GCA_025355395.1 Betaproteobacteria bacterium | reverse complement strand
CCTTCGACCATCGGTATCCGGTATTTCTCGGTGACCGGCGCAATAGCCTTGGTAAGACCCGAGCTGTACGGTCCCAGCACGAACTGCACACCGTCCTGGTTGATTAACCGCTCGACCAATTGCGCGCCGCGAGCCGACGTCGACTCATCGTCGTAATAGAGAACTTTGAGTTTGTACGCCTTACCATTGACCTTGACGCCACCCATTTCATTGATCCGCTTGACCGCAAGATCATAGCCATCCTGCGTGTTCTTGCCATTGGTCGAATACTTGCCAGTAAGCGAAACCGCTGCACCGAGAACTATGGTGTCGCGGTCGGCGGCGCTGGCCGGAAAGTGCGCGCTGATGCTCAATAATCCGACCGTGGAAACAATTGCGACCAGTAATTTTGGATATGCGTGCATGACTTCCTCCTATTGTGGATTAGACGGAAATCGCGTGCTTTCGCTCTTCCACGAATTCGATGCGACGATCATGATCCTGATGTGGAACCTCGGCTCGGCAGCATTGCTCGTCGGGCTGGGAGTGCAGCATGGACCTTACAGCAGTTGCGAGAGGTCATTGGGTTCGACGACACGCACCGATACCTGATTCACGACCGGGACGGTGCGGTACGTTAGCTCCGGGTACAAGCTTAAAGCGTTTTCACACAGCCTCGGCCGGTTGACGACATCAAGCCACTGGTGCAAATTCGGTGAGCAGTTGCCCCGCAAGCGGCGCTTCTTGCAATAGACCTCGGCGGTCGGCGACCTGAGTGCCGTTGACCCACACGCCATGAACGCCGACGGCATCCGTCGTTAGCCGTGGAGCTCCGCCGGGCAGATCAAACACCCGTCGCTTGGGGCCGCGACCCACGCTATCGCGTTCGAACAGCAGCAGGTCGGCGGCAAAGCCTTCACGAATCAGGCCGCGGTCTGTCATGCCGAACACGGAGGCGGGATGCGCCGTGAGTCGCCGCACGGCTTCGCTCATCGCCATCGCACCCACATCACGTGCCCAGTGGCCCAGCAGGTGCAGGCCGAAGCCTGCATCGTTGAAGAATGTCAGGTGTGCCCCGGCATCGCTCAAGCTCACGATGCTGTACGGGTGGTTCAGCATGCGACCCACGGCCTCTTCGTCGGTGTTGAGAAGCTGCGCGGTGAACACCGTTCTCAGGTCTTCGGCAATGGCGAGATCGAGCATAACGTCCAGCGGATCGCGCGCCTCGGCTTGGGCAATATCGGCAAGGTTTTTCTGCTCGTACGGGGTGTTCTCCGACCTGGCAACTTCCACTACCTGAACCTTGTTCCATTCACCGTTGAACAGGCGGAAGGTGGCGGTGGACGCCAGCTCGGCGCGGAGCGTGTCGCGAAACTTCGTGTCTGCGAGCACGGCTTTGAGCGCAGCCCCTGCCAGACCCAGTGCCGGCTTCCAGCCTTGCAGCCCTTCCACCGGATAGGGTGACGCGAGCGTGAAGTCCATCGTCAACGGGCAGCACGAGACTTGACCGATCAGCCTGCGACCCCGCGTGTTGGCCTGGGCGATGTCGTCCAGATCGTTGAACACGGCTTGCGGATTGGTGCTGTTGTGCAGCAGCGCCGCGATCATCACGGGCCTGCCGCTGCTGGCTGCAAGAGATTCCAGAAATGGCATAGCCGTATGGCCGCCTTTGGTGAGCATGTAGACACCTTGGCCTGCTTCACCCATGGCGTTGACCAGCGCTGCCATTTCGCGGTCTTCCGCCAGGCGTGAAGGCATCGGCAAACCCCCTTCGCCGTTGTGGGCCGGGCTGGTGCTGCTGGCAAAGCCCACGGCACCCGAGCGCATGGCTTCGCGCACGATCTGCTGCATCTGCACGATTTCGTCATCGGTCGCTGCGCGCGTTGACGCATCCTTGCCCATCACATACGTACGTACCGAGGAGTGTCCAATGTAAGCCGCAATGTTGACGGCGCTGCCTCGTCTGCGCAGTTGCGCCATGTACTGCGGAAACGTCTCAAACCCCCAGTCAATGCCCTGGCGCAGCACGTCCAACGACATGCCTTCCACTTGCGTGAGATTGCGCATGGTGATGTCGCGGTCGGCCGGTCTGCATGGCGCGATGGTGAAGCCACAGTTGCCGATGACGGCGGTCGTCACGCCCAGCGCTGGCGAGGGACGCACATGCGGGTCCCACGTGATTTGCGCGTCGAAGTGGGTGTGGCTGTCGATGATGCCGGGCATCAGCGCCAACCCATCGGCATCGACCACTTGAGTGGCTGATTCAGAAAGACAATGACCGGTCGCTCTTATCTTTCCGTGTTGAATCGCGACATCTTTGACAGCGGGCTCGGTTCCTGTACCGTCAAAGACGAGAGCGTTCCTAATGAGGAGATCAAGCATGTGCTGCAAATCGGATCAGGTCCCAATGCGATTCGGCTAAGCTCGTCCGTCCTGAGCTTGGTCGTCGGGTTTAGGTGGTGTACGTACAGAGGTACTGTCAACTTAACAAACTACGCTCTTCCTTTCCGGCACTACGTGCTTATCCGCTTGGGCACTCCTCCTCTCCGATGGGCATATTTAGTGTACCCCACTCGAGATTTCCCTGGCGTAGCTGGCTGATGGGACGCAAGGCCCGCCGCGCATCGTACTCAACCGAAACTCGTCGTACCCAGCATGAGCAGGAGATTCGAATGTCTGGAAACGACCCATAGCAGCCGGTCGGTCGTCTCCAGAGCACACGTTCAACGAATCAATTTTCCGGGCGACTGGGGCGAGTACTGCGAAGGCCGTGAACGGCCCGCAACGCTCGATTACTGGATCACCTCATCCGCCCGCAGCAACACCGATTGCGGGATCGTGAGGCCGAGTGCCTTGGCGGTCTTCAGGTTGATCACGAGCTCGAACTTGGACGGCTGTTCGACGGGAAGTTCGGCGGGCTTCGCGCCCTTGAAGATCTTGTCGACGAAGCTTGCGAACCGGAAATAAAGGTCGGGATAGTTCACCGCGTAGGCCATCAATCCCCCGGCCTCGACGAACTCGCGGGCCGGATAGGCGGCAGGCAGCCTATTGCGGGCCACCAAGTCAACGATCGTTGGTTGATGCATTTGGGTGAGACCGTCTGCCCCGATGAGAAGCGCGTCGACATGCTGTCGGACTGCCAGTTCGAATGCGCGGCCTAGGTCGTCCTGGCTCCGCACGTCAAGAAGCTCAGCCTGGAGACCCAGGGAGCGCGCCGCCGTCTTTGTCTCTTCCCATTCGGGTGGGGCCGCCGGATTGCCCATATTGTGAAGCAACGCTACTCGCGAGAGATTCGGAACCAGCTCTTTGAGGAGTTCAATCCGTTTCCCTGTCAACTCGGTACTGAACGTAGTCACCCCCGTAATATTGCCACCCGGGTTCGCGAAGCTCGCCACGACGACACGCGGGTCGCCCATCGTCGCCATAATCACTGGAATTGTTCCGGTCGCGTTTTTGGCCGCCCTGGCGGCTGGCGTCCCCCTGGTCACGATCAGGTCGACCTTGAGACGAAGCAGTTCGGACACGAGGTCCGGGAACCGCTCGGCGCGACCATCCGCCGACCGATATTCGATGACCAGGTTTCGCCCTTCGACATAGCCGAGGTCCCGCAGCCCCCTGCGCAGGGCGTCGAGATTGGCGGCGTTCCGTGCCGCGGGTACCGTTTCCAGAATCCCGATGCGATAGACCTTCCCCACTTGCCGCGCGCGCGCAGCAAGTGGCGCGAAGAGGAGGCCCCCCGCAACACGGCCGATGAACGTTCGCCGATCCATCACTGAATCATCTCGTTGACGAATGACAGTCCGACAATACTACGCCTCACCAAGGTGAACGACTGAATGACCGCTCTGGGCCGCAGTGAGACATTCGCGATTGACCGGAGACGACCCCTATGCATAGATCTCAATTATGCGTAATGCGGTTCGACTCCGGCCAAGCCTCGGTACAAAGCGCAAGTTGGGCGGCAAGCGCAGCATGCACGGCATCCCGCGCGTTGTCGAAGGCTGCGCAGATGGGATAGCCTCCGGTCTTAAAAACGTGGCCGCGCTGCGCGTCAATGCATTTCCGCAATATTTCGTCGTGTCGGGCGAGCGCCGTCCGCATCGCGTCATGGTGCGTTTCCCATAACCGCGTGCTGCCCTCGATGTCGGTGAACAGGAACGTGACTGTGCCGGTCGGCAAAGGTGGAGCAGCGCGATGTTTCGCAGTCATGGGGCGAAGCCGGAGTGCGTTAGGAAACGTATTTTGCGGATTGCCAGCCGCTTCCGCAATCAAGGGCGACATCGCGGAGCGATACCAAGCAGGCCGCCCTGTACATAACCATGCTCGTTTGTCCGGCCGGCGTCGCGAGCCGCCGCCCCGGCGGGGGCGCGTCGCGACAATCAGCTGTGGAGCACCAGCCCCGACTGTCGGCTCATGGCCGATTTGCGACCGTCGCTTATCGACCCTAAGCAGACGGTCGAGCTTCTAAGAAGCAGACGTTCAACGAATCGTGTTAAGCCTCGACCGCAGCGATCAAGGCGAACGCTGCTATCAACGCGCAATGAATCGTTACTGAATCAACTCGTCCGCGCGCAACACCAGCGATTGCGGAATCGTGAGGCCGAGCGCCTTGGCGGCCTTGAGATTGATGAAAAACTCAAGCTTCGTCGGCTGCTCGACGGGGAGATCACCGGCCTTGGCGCCCTTGAAAATCTTGCCCACGAACATGGCGGCATGGCGGTACATCTCCAGCACGTCCGGCCCGTAGGCAACGAAGCCGCCCGCGTCAACGAAGGTCCGGATTTCGTACATCGCGGGCAACCGTCGCTGCGCCGCCAGCTCCGCGATCTTCTCTCGCTGCTCGCTAGCCAACGGGCTCAGTTGCACGATGAGCGCCTGGGCACCGGCTCTTTGGAACTCCGCGAACGCGCCCGGCAAATCGTCCGCCTTTGTCACCCGTTGGACGACCAGTTCGATGTCCAATTTCTGGGCGGCAGCCCGCATCGCCGTAAGCTGACGTGGCGTGGCGAATGCGTTGTCCAAGGCGAGCAGCGCGATCCGTGTGGATCGCGGAAGGAGCTTTCGCATAAGTTGCAATCGCTTCCCGGCAAGCTCGGGCGATAGAAGCGTCAGCCCGGTGACATTTTCGCCCGGGTGTCCGAGGCTTGCGATGAAACCGCTGCCGACCGAGGCCGTACACTGCCTGCATGACGATGGGAATCGTTCCGGTGGCGCGCTTGGCTGCACTGATTGCGGGGGAGGCCGAAGTGACGATGAGTTCCACGTTGAGCTGAACCAACTCAGCCGCCAGGGCCGGAAGTCGTTCCGCCTTCGCCGCGGCCCACCGATACTCGATGACCGGGTTGCGGCCCTTGACATAGCCCAGCTCGCGTAAAGCTTGGAAAAAAGCCAGGTCTGCCGCGCCCGGACTTGATCGGAAGCTCAGATAACCGATGCGGTGAACCTTGCTCTCGCGCTGCGACCAGGCAGCGGATGGCGCAGCGAGCCAAAGCAAAGCGCCACTAACAAACGTGCGACGATCCATTACTGAATGACCTCATCCGCTCGCAGCAACACCGATTGCGGGATCGTGAGGCCGAGCGCCTTGGCGGTCTTCAGGTTGATCACGAGCTCGAACGCGGTCGGCTGCTCGACGGGAAGATCGACCGGTCTGGCGCCCTTTAAAATCTTGTCCACGTACTTCGCCGCGTAGCGGAAGTTCGCTGCGAGGCCAGGTGCGTAGCTCAGCAACCCGCCCGCAACCACGTGATCGCGCAACCCATACGCCACCGGCAGCCGGGTAGTCTGCATCAGCTCTTGCAGCTTGGCGCGCTCGTTAAGGTAGACGGCGTCCGAGACCACCACGACGGCCTGTGATCGTTGTCCAACGATCTGCTCGACGGCGGCGCCGAGTTGCGCCGGCGTGCTAGCGACAACGCGCAGCGCAACGAGGTCTAACGCGGCGCAAGCGCTCTGGGCGCCAGCCCAGAACACGGCGTGTGACGGATTGCTTTC
>JANXZT010000185.1 GCA_025355395.1 Betaproteobacteria bacterium | reverse complement strand
GCGGCGCGCAGCACGTCGAGTCCGCGCTGCAGTGCGTCCTGCAGCATCAGTTGATCGATGCCGTAAGCCATCAAACGAAATCCTCGCGCGACGAACGCGCGTGCCGAGACTTCGTCGGTGGCAAGTATCGCAGGCGTCTTGCCGTACGCAGCGCACGCCGCGACGATGCGATCGAGCGCCTTCACGAAAAGCGGGTGCTGGAATTGTCCGGGAATCCCCATGAAGTTGGTCAGATCGAAATGACCGACCCAGAGCGCGTCGATCCCGGGCACCGCCGCGATCGCCTCGACGTTGCGCAAACCCTCGTCGGTCTCGATCTGGGCAATCACCAATGTGCGCTCGTGCAACTGCGCCATTCTTGCGGCCACGTCTACCGCACCTTGATAGTCATCGTGGGCAAAGCCGAAGGCAGCTCCGCGGCGTCCCAGCGGCGGGTAACGCGTGCAGCCGACGATGTGCTCGGCCTCGCTTGCCGTACCCACCATCGGCACCATGACCCCGAGCGCACCGACGTCGAGCGCGCGCGCCACAAAATGATAGTCACCGCGCGGTACACGCGCGAGTGGGACGGTGTCGAGGCCGCGACAGAGGGCGACCTGCGTCTTGAGCGTCTCGAACCCGAGACCCGTGTGCTCCATGTCGAAGAGCACGAACTCGGCACCCGCGTTGCAGCAGATCTGCGGCAAGCCAGGGGAAAAGAATTCGAACACCATCGCGCCAACGGCTGACCCGCCGGCGGCCAGCTTCGTTTTGACCGGGTTATGTCGCACCGATTTCTCCATCATGAGTTGATCCCTCGGGCGCCGAAACGCGGGTGGGCGCCAATGCTGCCGGCGAATTGTGCACCCTTCGCGCGTGCCCGGGTTCAATGAGGGCCCGGGACGGCCAGCGCGAGACGTGCTGCTTCGGTCCGTTGCCTCAATTGGGGCGTCACGCAATTGAGCAGTCCTCGCGCGCCCGTTTCCGGCAACCGTAGTCACACCGAACCGCGCTTTGGTGGAAACCCCGTCGCGTGAGCGGTGGGTCTTTTTTTTCGCCGGGCTATACTCCCCGGCGATGGGCGTTGCCGCCATCCATGCGGCGAGTGCCGCCCAACTGCCTTTCGGTGAAGCGAATGATCAACAAGCTTATTGCCCCCGCCCTGGTGCTGCTGCTGGGCGCCACCTACACCCTCTGCGCGTTCGCTCAAGTTAAACCCGAGATCCTGGTCGAACAGCGCCAGGGCGCGATGCGCTTGCAGGGTAAATACCTGTATTCGCTGCTGCCCATGGCTCAGGGGAAGACTCCCTACGACGCCGGCGTGGTCGCTCGCAACGCCGGCTATCTTGACGTACTGACTTGGATGGCGTGGGACGGTTTTGATCCTGTTACTCAAGGCGAGAAAAGCCGCGCGTTGCCGGAAATCTACAAGGATCCCGCCGGCTTCAAGGCCGCTGAGGACAAGCTGCACACCGAAATGGTCAAGTTCGTCGCCACCGTCAAGGCCGGCAACGAGGCCAACATAAAAACAGGGATCGTCGACCTCAACAAGGCGTGCAACAGCTGCCACGAAAACTTCCGGCAAAAGCGGTAGAGAATCTCTCCCGCCATTGAACCTGCGATGCCCCGCCACGGCGGGGCTTTTGCTTTCACGCGCAATGCACGTGCAGCCACAAAGAGCGCTCCAATTGCGTAAACTGCAACGGCCGCGCACCGGCGCTCCAGGGTATGCGCCGTACGCGTGCGCGATTGTGTTGCTGGTGTCTTCGATAAGCAGCGCGGCGAACGCCCAGGATGCAGGGCGAGGCCGGTATCTGGCCAAGGCGGGCGGCTGCGTCGGCTGTCACACCGAGGACAAGCAGGGTGCAGTGCCATTCGCCGGTGGCCGCGCATTGAAGACGCCGTTTGGCACCTTTTACGGCCCGAACATCACGCCGGATCAACAGGCCGGCCTGGGACGCTGGAGCGAGGCCCAATTCATGCAGGCAATGCGCAACGGGGTGCGTCCGGACGGCGCCCATTACTTTCCGGCGTTTCCGTATCCGTCGTTCACGCAAATCACCGATGGCGATCTGCGCGACCTATGGGCTTATCTGCGAACACTCGCGCCCGATGGCCGGCGCAATGGGGCGCACGAGCTCAAATTTCCGCTCGGCTGGCGGCCGGCCGTGAGGGCCTGGAAGTGGCTCTTTTTCACGCCTGGTCCGTTTCACAGCGAGCGCCGCGCTCCCCAAATCGATCGCGGCGCGTATCTCGTAGAGGGGCTGGGTCATTGCAACGAATGTCACACACCACGCAATTTTCTTGGCGGCCTCGTGCGCAGTCGACACTTAGGCGGCGTCAAAGGCCCCGCGGGCAAGGGTGTGCCGAATCTGACGCCTACGCGGCTAAAGAAATGGAGCGACGCCGAGCTCACGGAATTCCTGACCACGGGCATCACGCCCGATTTCGACACCGCTGACGAGGCCATGGACGAAGTGATCCGCAACACCACCAGCCAGCTTACGCCCGCGGATTTGAAGGCATTGATCGCGTATCTGCGCACCCTCCCCCCGCTTCCCGAGGAGCCGCGTTAGCGTAGCGTTGACCGCCGCTGCCCCGCGGGACTTAGGCCAGACTCACGCCGCGGAATCCATCCACCAGGCTATTCCATATTCAATGATGGGCTGCTAATGAATTCTACCCGCTGTGCGGATGTACTTGCCGGCCGCGCGCCCGAGGACCGGTTGGTCACGATCAAGGGCTGGGTGCGCACCCGGCGTGACTCGAAGGCTGGCATCTCCTTCGTGAATGTGTCCGATGGCTCCGGGTTCCATCCGGTGCAGGTGATCGCGCCCAGCACGCTTTCGAACTATGCCGATGAAGTCCTGCGGCTTACCGCCGGATGTTCGGTGGAAGTGACGGGCACGGTCGTGCCTTCACCGGCGAAGGGCCAACCGTTCGAGCTGCAAGCTTCGAGCATTGCGGTATTGGGCTGGGTCGATGACCCCGACTCCTACCCGATTCAGCCCAAGGCGCACTCGCTCGAGTTCCTGCGCGAAGTCGCGCATTTGCGGCCGCGCACCAACGTCATCGGGGCGGTCACCCGCGTGCGTCACACCATTGCGCAGGCGATCCATCGGTTCTTTCACGAGGCAGGCTTCTTCTGGGTGAATACGCCCATCATCACTGCTTCCGATGCGGAAGGCGCCGGTGAGCTTTTTCGCGTCTCGACTCTGGACCTCATGAACCTGCCGCGCACCCCGGATGGCAAGGTCGATTTCACGCAGGAGTTCTTCGGCCGCGAGACGTTCCTGACGGTCTCGGGACAACTCAACGTCGAGACCTACTGCATGGC
>JANXZT010000152.1 GCA_025355395.1 Betaproteobacteria bacterium | reverse complement strand
CGGACACGCGGGTGCGCAGGACGCGTGCAGGCATCGTACCCACATCGGTGAATGCGCCGGGGTAGGGCGGCGCCACCGCCCGCACCAGGTTGTGAATGGTCGCGGCGTCGCGGCGCCAGTCGATGGTGCCATCGGCGGGGCTTCGCCCGCCAAAATAGCCGCCGTGCGAAAGCTCCTGCGGCAGGCGGGGAGCGCTGCCGTCGATCAACACCGGCAGCGCGCGGTCGAGGACGATTTCGGCGGCCACGGTCACCTTGTCGAATACCTCCTGCGCCGTGTCATCGGGCAGGATCGGCACCGCTGTTTGCGCCACGATGTCGCCGCTGTCGGGCTTTGCGGTCATGTAATGAAGAGTGGCCCCTGTCTCGCGCTCGCCATGCAGCACGGCCCAATTCACCGGGGCGCGGCCGCGGTATTTGGGCAGGAGCGAGCCGTGCATGTTGAGCGCGCCGCGGGTCGGTATCGCAAGCAGCGCAGGCGCAAGCATCCGCCGGTAGTAGAACGAGAACAGGAAATCGGGTCGCAGGGCGGCAATGCGCGTGGCAACCGCCGCGACATTGGGATTATCCGGGGTGATGGTCGGCAAGCCGTATTCCGCGGCGGCGGACGCCACCGACCTGAACCAGAGGGTCTCCGCGGCGGCGTCGCGATGGGTCACGACCAGCTTCACATCCACGCCGTGCGCCAACAGGACCTTGAGGCAGCGCACACCCACATTGTGATAGCCGAATACGACCGCCCTCGGCCGTGCATCCCGCCTGGATGCGGTCATGGCGCACGCCGCACCGGCACGCGATCCGTCGCCGGCATGCGGGCGTCAGGCAAATCCTGTTCGCCGCGTTCCAGCACCGCCCGAATGCTGTAGCGCGGACGCTCGCGCACTTGCTGGTAGATGCGTCCGACATATTCGCCGATGAGGCCCAGGCCGAACAGCACCATGCCGATCAGAAAGAACGCCAGGATGTCGCGATCCCAGATGGCATTGAGCGCGCCGTGCCACTCGGCAAAGAACAGGCGATAGATCATAACGATGACGTAGAGCACGAGCGCTACCGCGGAAACGGCCATGCCGAACATCGAGAAAAGTTGCAATGGCACGAGCGAAAAGCCCGTGATCAGGTCGAAGTTCAGCCGGATAAGCTGGTAAAGCGAGTACTTCGATTCACCCGCGGCACGCTCCTCGTGCGCCACTTCCACTTCCGTCGGCTTGCTCGCGAACGTATACGCCAGCGCCGGAATATAAGTGCTCACCTCGCGGCTCGCGGCGACGCAGTCCACGATCTCGCGGCTGTACGCGCGCAACATGCAGCCCTGGTCGGTCATGCGGATGTGCGTGGTGCGCTCGCGCAACCGGTTCATCGACCGCGATGCTGCGCGTCGCCACCACGAATCCTCGCGGGTACGCCGCACGCCGCCGACATAATCGTGCCCCGCATCCATGGCGGCGAGAAGCTTGCCGATCTCCTCCGGTGGGTTCTGCAAATCAGCGTCCAGGGTGACGATCTGTTCACCGCGGCAGCGCTCGAATCCGGCGACGATGGCGGTGTGCTGGCCATAGTTGGCGTTGAAAAGCACCACGCGCGTCACATCGGGCCGTTGATGAAACTGCTCGCGCAACAACGCGGCGGAGCGATCACGGCTGCCATCGTTGACGAAGATGACTTCGTAGGAGCGATGAAGCGCATCCAGGGCCGGATAAAGACGCGCAAACAACGCCGGCAACCCCGGCTCCTCGTTGTAGACCGGAATGACGATAGAAACCTGCGGCGCGGCCATGAGCGTGCGCGGCTAAGCCGTTGCCAGCACTTCGGCGCACGCGGCACACACGCGCTCGACGTCGGCTTCAGTCATCGACGGAAAGAGAGGCAGCGTGACCGTGGTCTCACCGATGTGCTCGGTATGCGGCAGATCGCCGCGACGGTAGCCCAGCCGCCGGTAAGCGCTCGTCAGATGCGCGGCTTCGTAGGAGACGCCGGTGCCGATGCCCCGCGTTTCGAGGGCATCGCGGAATTGCTTGCGATCGATGCCCATGCGTTCCAGCGGCAACAGCGGGGCGAACATGTTCCAGCTATGTCCGGCCTCGTCGCCTTCGTGGCCCCGATGCGGCAACTCGCAAGGTGGGTCGGTGCGAAGGTGCGCAAAGTAATGCGCGACCAGCGCCTTGCGTCGCGCGTTGAATGCGTCCAGTTGTTGCAGCTGTGCCACGCCGATGCGTGCATTGACATTGGGCAGGTTGAACTTTCCCCCTGCGAAAACGCAATCGCGGGTCCCGTCTTCCAAGCGCTCGATGCCGTGGAAGCGAAGCATGTCGATGCGCTGCGCTTCGGCCTCCGAGTCGACCACCAGGGCGCCGCCCTCGATGCTGGTGATGTTCTTGTTCGGATGAAAGCTGAACACGCAGATATCGCCGAAACTGCCGACCCGGCGACCCTTCCACGACGAGCCAATGGCAAGTGCGGCATCTTCGATCACCCGCAAGCCGCGGCGCCTGGCAAGCGCGTACAGCGCGTCCATATCGACGGGCAAGCCGGCGAAATGCGTCGGCATGATGGCGCGTGTCCGCGCGGTGATGCGCGCCTCGACCTGCGCGAGATCGAGATTACGGGTCGCGCGCTCCACGTCGACGAATACCGGCGTGGCCCCAACCTTGAGGATCATGTTCGGCGCGGCGAAAAAAGTCTGCGCCGGAGTGATCACTTCATCGCCGGCACCGATGTTGCATAGCTGCAACGCGATCTCCAATGCCGCCGTCGCCGACGAGACGACGCGCACCGGCCGGTCGCCATGATAGGCGGACAGGGCCGACTCGAACGCCTTGACTTGCGGGCCGCTGGTGATCCAGCCCGTGCGCAGGACATCGGCCACACCGGCCACGGTGGCTTCGTCGAGCGTGGGCCTGGCGAATGGCAGGTAGGGGCGGCTCATGATTGGATGAGATGCGCTGCCATCATCCGGCGCTGCGGGCCACGAGCCAGACGCCGAGCACAATGAAGGCGATGCCAAACCAGCGCGAGGTATTGACCGCTTCACCGAAAAGATAATGGGCAGCCACCGCATTGATCACGTAGCCAATCGAAAGCATCGGGTAGGCAATCGAGACCGGCACTCGCGACAGCCCCAGGATCCATACCAGCAGGCTCACGATGTAGAGCGCAACGCCGAGAATGAAGTGCCCCTGCGTTGCCATCCTGACGAGCGTCTGCAGCCAGTTGTCCGCGTCTAGAGAAAGCACTCCGGTGGCGTTGGTGCCGGCCTTGAGCAGGAGCTGGGCCCCTGCGTTCAGCAGCACGCCGGTGAACAGCAAGCCGAACGCCGCCCAGGTCATTGCCGGCTCACGATGACGCGGCGTGTGTCGCGCGCAAGCTCGCGCATCGGAACGCCGGCTTTCTGAAACTGTTCGAAATCCGCGGGTGAAAGCAATGCGAACCCCCGCACGAGTCCCGTCCATCGACGCGTCCAATCGCCGGAATCGTTGATCGCAAGCTCCGGCTGGGCATCGATGCCAAGTGACAACTCATCCTTGAAGTCCACCAGGGTCATCGTGCGCTTGAGGTAAAAAGGGGCCGTCTGATCGTACATGCGCACCTGAAAGAAGGGTATCTCATGCGAAGACAGCATCGATGGATCGGCTAACTGCGCCGCGGCCTGCCGCAGGATATCGTAGCTCGACCGGGTCGTGCGAAAGCTGTCGAGTCCGGCGACGATGAGTTGGGTGGCGATAAGCGTCGATAGCGAGAGCGCGGTGATCGCCGCAAACCGGCTGCGCTCCGTGCTGCTGCGGAAAAGGAGCACGGCCAGTGCGCCTCCCCCTGCCGCAGCAAAAACCGCCAAGGTGAGCCACGGCCTGAAGGCCAGCAAGGTGCTCATCGGCTGGCGGTCGTCGGCGAGATGCGCCGCGGCCTGCGGATAGGCCACCAGCATTCCCAGGGCGAGCGCAGTGGCCGCAACCGTCAAGGGCATCGTGAGCTGGGCGAGACGGCGAGTGGGGATTTGAACCAGGAGCCAGCCCGCGATCAGCGCGAGCGGCGGGAACATCGGCAGGATGTAGGAGGGCAGCTTCGAGCCGGAAACACTGAAGAACACGAACACAAAGGCCGCCCAGACCAGCGCAAACCGTTGCCACGAGAACCCCAGTGCATTGGGAACGCCTTCCTGCCACGCCCTGCGCACGCCGAAGAGCAACAACGTGAGCCACGGCAGCAAGCCTGCCGCGAGTAGCGGCACAAAATAGAGCAGGCTGCCATTGCGCCGATGGGTGTTGGTGAGGAAGCGCTGGAAGTGCTCGTGGATGAAAAAGAAATCGAAGAATTCCGGATTGGCCGCACCGACGAGCACGAACCAGGGCGCGGTGAGAAAGAGGTAGAGGCCGATTCCACTCGCCAGGTGCAGCCGCCGCCAGACCTTAAAATCGCGATTGATCAGCGCGTACAAAACGAGCACAGCGCCCGGGATCACCACACCGATCAAGCCTTTGGTGAGTGTTGCTCCCGCCATCGCAGCCCATGTCAACCACATCGCGGCACGGCGGGACGCGAACGTCGCTTCCGCGCGCTGCGCAACCACGAACGCAGCAAAGCCGACGGCCAGCAGCGCGGACAGCATGGCGTCAAGGGTGAGAATCTGCGAAAGCGCCACTTGCCAGAGGGTGCCGGCGAGCGCAAGACCGGCCGCGAGGCCCAGGAGAGGTCCCCCAAGGCGCACCCCGGCCCACGCAATCGCCAGCGCCGCAACCATGCCGGCGATCACCGGCCAGAGCCGCGCCGTCCACTCGTGAGCGCCGAATACGCAAAACGTCGCGGCCGTGATCCAGTATTGCAGCGGCGGCTTCTCGAAATACTTGAGACCGTCGAGGCGTGGGGTGACCCAGTCGCCGGTAACGGCCATCTCCCGCGCGATCTCGGCGTACCGGCCCTCGTCGGGGTGCTGCAGCACGCGGTATCCGATATTGGCGAGCCAAAGACCGCTGATCGCGAGCAGAAGGACCGCGCACGTGAGACGTGAAAAAGGCAGCGGAAGGCGTGCGGCGTGAGGGGTCATGGTGGGCCGCATCGGCAGCCGGGAGGGAAAGTGTTCACCTGAAAGCCCATAATTCTACCGTTTTGAAGACGGCAGGCCGTCACACCATGCCGTTCCGCCATTTCGGTGAATAACGGTTCCGCGCCAGGCCGCGCATCTTGGGCACGCTTACCATGACCATGGGATCGATCCCCCCTTCCGCGCCAACGAAGCGACCGTCGATACGAACTGCCCGATGCGAAGACCTGCCGCAAGTCCGCCGCCTTGCCGATGCGGTGTGGCGCCAGCATTATCCGGGAATCATCACGATGGCTCAGATCGATTACATGCTCGAGCGCGGGTACGCGCTTCATGAATTGAAGGGATTCATCGAAGGGCCGGGCAGTGGGATCGAGCTCGCATACATGAACGACGACCTGGCCGGCTTCGGCGCGTGGCGAATGGTGTGCGGGTCCACGAAGGCTGAGCTGGACAAGCTTTATGTCGTGCTCGCGCACCAGCGCGCCGGCATCGGCGGCGCGTTGATTGCACGTGTGGCCGATCTTGCGCGCGCAGCCGGCGCGCGGCTCCTTATCCTCAATGTCAACAAGCAGAACGTCAAAGCGCAGGAAGCCTACCGCAAGCACGGCTTCGTGCTGCGCGGTGCAGTAAGCGTCGATATCGGCGGCGGATTCGTCAAAGATGACTACGTGATGGAGAAGCCGCTCTAGGAGCCTGTCGGAGCTATTTTCACGGATGCGAATTAAGGCGAGTTGGGATGCGGTTCAAGGCACGAGCCCGCTGCCATGGCGGGACTATGGCTAGCCTTGCCCGGTTGCGCCTCTTTGGATACGATGCGGGCACGCGCGTGCGCTCCCACCGTCGCTGTTTTTAGCTTTCGCCGCGGCGTCTCCAAGCTGACCGCCGGCGCGGGATTGAACCACCACCTGGCCGCCGCGGTGTTGGCGGCTTTTATTGCCCACCGCTTGTTGATTGCCGACAATCATGTCCAGACCGCTCGCGCTCTATGACAACTACACGCGTTCATTGCGGCCGTTCGAGCCGCTCTCGCCGCACGGCGAGGTGGGTGTTTATACCTGCGGGCCGACTGTCTACGACTACCAGCACATCGGCAATTTCCGCACGTTCCTGTTCGAGGACGTGCTGAAGCGTGTGCTCGAATGGAATGGCTACCGCGTCCGCCACGTCATGAACATCACCGACGTCGGCCATCTCACGTCCGATGCCGATACCGGCGAAGACAAGATGGAAAAGGGCGCGCGACGCACCGGCAAGACCGCGTGGGAGATCGCCGAGCTCTACACCGCGGCCTTTCTGGATGACATGCGGCGCCTCAACATGGAAGAGCCCGCGGTGCTTTGCCGCGCCACCGACCACATCCCCGAGCAGATTGATTTCATCGCCGATATCGAGAAAAACGGATACGTGTACCGAACGGGCGATGGGATGTATTTCGATACCGCGCGACAGCCTGACTACGGCCATCTGGCGCGTCTCGACATCAAGGGGCTCGATCCGGGACGGCGAGTGGCCTTGAGCGACAAGCGCAATCCGACCGATTTCGCACTGTGGAAGTTTGCCGCGCCGGACGAGCATCGGCAGATGGAATGGGACAGCCCGTGGGGACGCGGCTTTCCTGGCTGGCATATCGAGTGCTCGGCGATGGCGCAGAAATATCTCGGTGATTTCTTCGATGTGCACTGCGGGGGAGAAGATCACATTCCCGTGCACCATACCAACGAGATTGCGCAGACCGAGGCGCGGATCGGCACCCGGCTTGCGAACTTCTGGTTGCACGGCTACTTCCTGTTGCAAAATGACGCGAAGATGGCGAAATCGGCGGGCGAATTCCTGCGCATCCAAACCCTCGTCGAGCGCGGCTACGATCCGATTGCGTTTCGTTACCTTTGCCTGACCGCGCACTACCGCACCCAGCTCAATTTCACCTGGGACGCGCTCGACGCCGCGGCGACGGGTCTTGACCGGATGCGCAATGGTTTCCACGCGCTGACCGACGATGGCTCTGCGACCGACGCGGCGGCCACCGGGCGATTTACTGATCACATCAACGACGATCTCAATGTGCCGCGTGCACTGGCCGTGGCGTGGGACACGTTGCGCGGGGACCTGGCGCCCGGCATCAAGCGCAGCACGTTGCTCGCCTTCGACCGGGTGTTCGGTCTTGGGCTTGCTGCATGGAGGCCGCCGCAGACGTCGGTGCCCGACGAGGTGCGCGCGCTCGCCGAAGCGCGGGCGGCAGCACGCAAGACGCGCAACTGGTCCGAAGCGGATCGCCTTCGCGGCGCGTTGCATGCCGCGGGTTGGGAAATGGCGGACCGGCCCGATGGCTACGACTTGAAGCAGCGCTGAGGCCCGCACGGCGCCAGCGGTTGTCTCCTCGGCCATTCCGTTCCGGGGGTACCCGGTGCGGTATCTCGGAGTATCCTGGCGCGTGCCCAGCGAGGCTTTGCCGCCTCTTTGTCTCGTTTGGGAGGCGTTCAGACCGAATTTTGGTGCGTTCGTCGCGAAGGTGTTGTGCTGGTTTCCCGGTGCGCCTACGATGCAGCCATGGAAACCCATCGCATATGCATTCACCGCCAAGCGTGAATCCGCAATGTGCTCTGGTCGCATCCCAGGGTGGAAGCCGCGAAAAGACAACAACTCAAGCCGGTCGCTGCCGGCTTAAAGCGTAGGCAAGGAGCTGTCATGAAACGCAATCCAGTTGATCTGGCCCCGCCGCTCTTCGGTATTGCTGCCGTATTCGCGACCCTCTTTACCCTGGGGCTTGCCGTCGTGGTGCCGGCAAATCTGGCACCTGCGGCGGGTGCCTTTCCCGCGTCAACCATAACCATGGCGGCCGGGGCGCGCTCCGCCGCGGTCGAAGTTGCCATCATTCCGGCGCGGATCGAAGTGATCGGTGTGCGCCGCCCACCGGCAGCGTGAGCCAGGCCGTCCAATTTCCCGCCGCGGCCCGCAACGCAGCGAACTGACCCCACGGAAATGCCGCGTGCATTCCCGCTGACGACGGCCGTGCCGCGAGGGCGGGCCGCTTTTGGGTCAGTAGAGGCGCTGCACCGCGCCTGTATAGAGCACCGGACCGGTGGGCTTGCCCGTGGGTGATCCGCCGGAGGGCTCCAGGCTGACGGCCAGCGCCGGGACGTTTCGCAGCGCGGTGCCGGCGGGTTCGGGCAGGTTGA
>JANXZT010000151.1 GCA_025355395.1 Betaproteobacteria bacterium | reverse complement strand
CTCGACGAGCTGGCCGACGCGCAAGAGAAGGCCGAGCAGGAAAAGGAAGCCGGTGAGTTCAAGCCACTGGCGGCGCGGATCGCGAGCGCCCTGGGTGAACGGGTGAAGGAAGTGCGGGTGACGTTTCGGCTGACGGAGTCTCCGGCGTGTCTTGTTGTGGGCGAGGGCGATGTGTCGGGCAACCTCGAGCGGTTGTTGAAAACGGTGGGTCAGAAGGCGCCGGCCGTCGTGCCGATACTCGAGATTAATCCGCATCACGCACTCGTGCAACGGCTGCAGAAGGAGCCGGAGGACCGACTCTCCGATTGGGCCGCAGTGCTTTTCGATCAGGCGCTCTTGGCTGAAGGTGGGCAACTCGCCGATCCAGCCGGTTTTGTGCGCCGGATGAATGCGCTGATGCTGGGCCTCACCGGAACCGACGCCTCGCCCACGGCCGATGCAAGCGAGGGCAAGCTCGCGATGTAGAATCAATCCGTTATGGCGGATGATGCAACCTCTCCCGGCGAACGCCAGCCTTCTGCCGCGCGTTTCGTTTCGCAACTGACCAAGCACACGTTTGCCGTCGTGCTGGCGGGTGGACGCGGCAGTCGCCTGCATGAGCTCACCGACTGGCGCGCCAAGCCGGCGGTGCCCTTCGGCGGCAAATTTCGCATCATCGATTTCACGCTGTCCAACTGCCTCAACTCCGGGGTGAGGCGCATCGGCGTTGCCACCCAATACAAGGCGCAAAGTCTGATCCGGCACCTGCAGCGCGGATGGAGTTTCCTGGAGGGGCGATTCGACGAGTACATCGAGATCATGCCGGCGCAACAGCAGATCCAGGAAAGCTGGTACCAGGGCACGGCCGATGCGGTCTATCAGAACCTGCGCTCGTTGCGGATCAACGGCCCGCAGTATGTGCTGATCCTCTCCGGCGATCACGTCTACAAGATGGATTACGGCAAGCTCCTGGCTTCGCACGTGGCCAAGCGCGCCGATGCCACCGTAGCTTGCATCGAGGTGCCGCGACAGGAGGCGGAGGCATTCGGCGTGATCGGCATTGACGACGACGATCGCGTGGTGAGCTTCACCGAAAAGCCGCGTGACCCACCGGCGATTCCGGGCCGGCCGCAGGAAGCGCTCGCCAGCATGGGCATCTATGTCTTCAATGCCGCATTTCTTTACGAGCAGTTGATCCGCGACGCAGCCACCCCGGGCTCTGCACACGATTTCGGCAAGGATGTGCTGCCTCATATCGTGCCGCGCTACCGGGTGTTCGCGCATTCGTTCGCGCAGAGCTGCGTGGGGGTGCCGGACTGCACTCCGTACTGGCGCGACGTCGGTACGCTCGAGGCTTATTGGGAAGCGAACATGGAGCTCACCAAGGTCGTGCCCGAGCTCAACATGTACGACGCCGAGTGGCCGATCTGGACTTTTCAGGAGCAGCTCCCGCCGGCAAAATTCGTATTCGACGAGCCCGAGCGACGTGGGATGGCCGTCGATTCCCTGGTGTCCGGCGGCTGCGTGGTGAGTGGCGCAACGGTCCGCCGCTCGCTCCTTTTCACCAATGTGCGCGTGGATATCGGCAGCGTCATCGAGGATTCGGCGATCCTGCCCAATACCACCATCGGTCGCAACGTTACGCTGAAGCGGGTCGTGGTGGACAAGCAATGCGTCCTTCGGGACGGCATGAGTGTCGGGCTCGACCACGACGCTGACCGCCAACGCTTCAATGTCACGGCGGGGGGCATCACGCTCATTACACCCGAAATGCTCGGACAAAACGATTTGCGCATTCGATAGGCGGGCGCGCGAGCGCATCACGGACCGCCCCCTCGCCCATCTGCCGCGCCAGCGCGTGCACCGCGTCCTGTTCGTGTCTCCGGAGATCCCGCCCTGGGTAAAAAGCGGAGGCCTGGGCGATGTCACTGCGGCGTTGCCGGCCGCCCTGCGCGCCAGCAGCGTGGATACGCGGGTGCTCGCCCCGGGTTACGGTGTCGCGCTCGAGGCCTTGCCGGGCGCAGTGTGCGTGGCGCAGTTCGACGCCCACGCGGCGTTTCCCGCCTGCCGGCTGATGTCCGCCGGCGACGTCAACGGCGCCCCGCTGTTGCTGCTGGACTGTCCCGAATACTTCCGGCGCCCGGGCACGGCGTACCAGGACAGCGCCTTCGCCGATTGGCCCGACAATCATCTGCGATTCGGGCTGTTGTCGCGCGTCGCGGCGATCCTCGGAAGTGCCGCGAGCCCGCTCGCCTGGCGTCCCGATGTCGTGCATTGCAACGACTGGCCCACAGCACTTGCGCCCGCGTATCTCCGGTTGGCGGAAGGCGCGCATGCCGTCTCGGTGGTGGCGATTCACAACCTCAGCCATCAGGGCGTCTTCGATGCCGCCACGCTTCATCCGCTCGGCTTGCCGCTCTCGATGTTCGCAATCGACGGGGTCGAGTATTACGGCAAGCTGTCGTTCCTGAAGGC
Source organism: Betaproteobacteria bacterium (assembly GCA_025355395.1). Lineage (GTDB taxonomy): Bacteria > Pseudomonadota > Gammaproteobacteria > Burkholderiales > Casimicrobiaceae > CAIWHR01. Next base: position 12,309 of record JANXZT010000151.1, on the reverse strand, counting down.
GGGCATTTTTTACGCTCAAAGACTCGTGACCGTCAGTCCTACCTACGCCCGGGAGATCCAGACGGAGGAAGGTGGGCAAGGCTTGGGCGGGCTGCTTCGCGGCCGGCAGCGCGAGTTGATCGGGATCCTCAATGGCATCGATACCAAAGTGTGGAATCCCGCGATGGATCGGCGCATTGCGCACACCTACGATTTCAGTACGATCGCAAGGAAGTCGGTGAACAAGCTCGCCTTGCAGCGGCGTTTCGGGCTGGAACTCGGCGAGGAACGCATGCTGCTCGGCGTTGTCAGTCGTCTTGCGCACCAGAAGGGCATCGATTGGGTGGTCGGATTAGGCGGGGCGCTCGGGAATCTCCCGGTGCAGTTGGCCGTGCTCGGGTCCGGAGAAAAAGAGCTCGAAGAGGATTTGACAGCGCTCGCCCAAATGCATCGAGGACGCATTGGTGTTGTAATCGGATTCGATGAGGTGCTTGCCCATTTGATCGAGGCGGGCTGCGATGCCTTTCTCATGCCGTCGCGATTCGAGCCGTGCGGCCTGAATCAGATGTACAGCCTGCGCTATGGCACGCCGCCCATCGTGCGGGCTACCGGCGGGCTCGCCGATACGGTGGTTGATTGCGACCGTACCACGCTTGCCGCCGGGACCGCCAATGGCTTCAGCTTCGTGGAACCCTCCATGGCCGCGCTGCTGGCGACCGTTCGGCGCGCACTGGATGCTTGGAATACGCCTACTGTCTGGCGGACATTGCAAAAGCGCGGCATGTCCCTCGATTTCAGCTGGTCGGCCAGCGCGCAGCGATATCTATCCGTCTATCAGGCGGCGGCGCGCGATTCGCATTTATGATGAGACGCCGACTTCGTTCAGGCTGGCAGATTTCTTGCTAAGTGTTGCGTGCCAGCCGTGATGACGGTTTGGCGGGAGGATCGCTTGACCAACCGGCAGGCATGTGAACAGAGGCCTCATGAAATCCATTCTCGACCCAAGCTTTCGCTACACATCGAGTGCTGAGACCGATCTGCGAAAAACATTCGCGAGGGTCCGCCGCGATAATCGCAAGCAGGCACTGACGACACGCGCCGGCGCGGACGGTGCGAGCAAGGTGGCGTCGATCTTTCCGCGACGCAACGTTTCCGGACACGTTGCGTGAAAAAATTGCCGAACGGTGTGTCGGAAATGCTCGTTGGTATTTGACGCGGGCATCGCGCAGGCATCCTGCCCCGCCCGCGTCAGTCCCGACCCGGGACGATCCGGAAGCCGGTCACCGCCTGTTCCGCGAGAAGCGTTTGCTTGAGCGCGCGGCAGGCGGCATTGTCATCACGCGACCACATGAGCATCTCGTAGCGAAGCGTCTCGCTGGGTGCGTCCAGCACATACGAGACTTCCGTCACCACAAAGCCATGACCTTCGAGCAACGCGCGCACTGCTTCCTCGTGCCACGGAGTGTTCCTGGCGAATTCGAGCTCGCAATGCACGAGCGAGTGCACCGGAATGCGCGCCTCGAGTCGGCGCAAGAGCTCCAGCGCCACCCACGCGCTGAAGGTTGCGATCACGCCGGTGGTGTAGAGCCCGGCGCCGAAGGTAACGCCGATGGCCGCGACGACCCAGATCGATGCGGCGGTGGTGAGGCCGCGCACCGAAAAGCCTTCCTTGATGATGACGCCGGCACCGAGGAAACCGATACCGGTGACGATGCCCTGGATCACCCGTGTGGGATCTCCGCCACCCGACTTTGCCCAGGCGCCGCCGGCGGCGTAGATGCTGATCGCGACCAGAAGCGATGAGCCGAGTGCGACCAGCGCATAGGTGCGAAGCCCCGCTGCCCGACCGCGGTAGGTGCGTTCGAGGCCGATCGCCCCACCCGCGACCAGCGCCGCCAGGAGGCGCACGAGAATGTCGAGCTCGGTCATGAACAGGCCCTGGTCCGATGCATTGAGCCGAAGCAGCGACGCTGTCTGGGTCGGCCGTAGATCCGGTCGGCAGTATGCACCTTGATCGCGCGCCGCTATGTGGGCTACTGGCGCAGGAGCGCGGCCCGCTCGCGGCGGTGCTCGTAAACCGGGCTCGCTTCTTAGACCGCGATCAATCGCCGCGCGTCGCGTCCGGATCATGTATCCGTGACCTCGGCCGGATGCGGTAGAGTGCTCGTGGTTTGGCGTCGGCGCGCATTCGTGCGACGGCGATTGACGCAACGGAGAAATGTCATGGCTAATCGATGGCGCATTGTGGTGGGATGGATGGCTGTGACTATCGTTACCGGCGCGGCCGCGCAACCGGCGCTCGAGCGCATCCATGCCGATGTGGTCGTCGTCGCGGGCGACACGTTGCAGGTCAAAACGGCCACCAGCCAGGTGATGTCGATACGCCTTGCCGACAAAACGCGGGTGCAATCACGGGCTGCGGCGGACTCGAGCCGCTTGGCCTCCGGACTCTACGTTGGCGTGACGGCCGTCCCGCAGCCGGACGGCACGTTGCTCGCGAGCCAGATCAATGTGTTTCCCGAATCGCTGCGCGGCACCGGCGAGGGTCATCGCCCGATGGAGACCTTGCCGGGTAGCACGATGACCAACGCCACAGTCGGCACGGTCGCTGCGGCCCCGCGCAGCACCACGACCAACGCCACGAAGGCGCAAGCGGTGGGCAATGACCGCTCGCGACAGTTGACATTGACCTATGCAGGCGGGGAAAAGGTCGTCATGGTTCCCGACGCCACTCCGGTCATCCTGTCGGAGATCGGTGATCGCAGCCTGTTGGTGCCGGGCGCGCACGTCGTCGTATACGCCAGCCGCCAGGCGGATGGATCGCTCGCGTCGGAGCGGATCAGCGTGGGCAAGAACGGGATGGTGCCCGCCTCATAGCGAAAGTTGCACGACGAAACGGTTGGCGCTCATGATGCGGATAGCGTCACCGGGCCGGAAGTGTCGGTGCAGCCAACGCAGCGGGCGCCCCACAGATACCACTCATCGGTCGCCCGTGAGCAGCGTGGGCAGCGGCGCATCGTGCTCGATTGCCGCCAGGATGCGCCGTACCTGCTCGCGCCGCTCGTAAGGGCGCAGGCTCAGATGCGTGGCCGCCACACGCTGCGACGCGGATGGGCGCCGTCGGCAGCGCCATGTTACGCGACGTGCTTGGGCGCGGCCGCCGTCGGCGCTTCATCGAGCTTGCGGCGCACCAGCCAGGTGACGCCGACGATGGGCGCAACCACTCCCGTCAGCAACGCAAACGTCGCCGGTCCGGGATGTCGGATGGCAGCTACGGCGCGGTCGATGAATGCGGACGTCATCAGGATCCCGGGAGTTAGCCCGGCCATGGTGCCGAGCAGAAAATCGCGCCAGCCGATGTGTGACGCTCCGCCCACGATATTGATCACCGAGAAGGGTGCGATCGGCACGACGCGGACCAACGTCATGGCGAGGAGGCCACGACGTCCGAGTCGGCGCGAAGGCGCGTTCAGGCGCGCTCCGGCGAGCCGCCGCACGGCATTGCGCCCCAGCTTCCTGCCGAGTGCATAACCACTGTCGCGCTTAACGTAGCGCCGATGAACGAATACAGTGCGCCCTGCACCGGGCCGAACACGAGGGCCGTGACCGCTATCAACAACGTAACCGGCACGATCGCGAAGCCGCCTACCACGAAAGCCAGGATGACAGCCAATGGCGCGAACGGTGCGCCATCGAGTTGCTCCGATGCGCGAGCAGTTGAGCGTGGCATTGCCCGGAACGTTTCGCGGGCGCACCGGCACGCTCAGGTCCCTATCCGGGACAGCAGCTGGTTGCGCACAGCTCAAAGCGTAGCAAGGATGAAGAACGGTACCGAATTGGCGGACCGCCACTCCTGTTCAGATGATATGCGACGTGGCGTCTGCCAGGAAAGCGCAACTTGGCGCGTCAGTCAATGGCCGATGCTCCCGCACGGTCGGGGGCGGCGAGGCGGACATGACGGCATAATCGAAGCGCCATGCCAATGCCCATCGATGTCAGCGAGGAAGCCGGCGTGCGGTATCTGCACTTCGGATCGAGCTGGATCCAAGGGGCGATGCGCATCGCCCGGCCGTGGGCGCTCGAGCTCGAATACACGCGCGAGATGATGACGGCGGTTCTTCTGCGCCGCGCCCCGCGCTGGCCGCGCAGCGCGCTCTTGATCGGTCTTGGCGCCGCATCGCTCACCAAGTTTCTATACCGTTACTATCCGCAGGCGAAGCTGCATGTCGTGGAGACGGAGCCGGCGGTGGTGGCGACTGCACGGCAATGCTTCAGGTTGCCGGAGGAGGGGCGCCGCATGGCAATCGAAATCGGCGACGGCGATGACTACGTGGCCCTGACCGAGCGCGTGTTCGACCTCATCCTGGTCGACGGATTCGACGCCAAGGGCCGGCCGGGTGCGCTCGACACGCTGCGCTTTTACCGTCGGGCGCGGGCGCGGCTTGGAAGTACGGGCCTCATGGTGGTCAACCTGCTGGGACGCAGCCGAGGTTTCAAGGCCAGTGTTGCCTGTATCCGCGAGGCCTTCGATGATCGCGCGCTGGCCCTGCCATCATGCGCCAGCGGCAATGTCATCGTGTTCGCGGCGGCAGGCGAGCCCGTGTGCGCTCCGTTCACCGAATTGCGCGCAGCCGCGGCGAAGCTTCGCCGCGAGACCGGGCTCAACCTCTTGCCCACGCTCGCGCGACTGACCGGAACACAGGCGGGCAAGGGCGATCGGGTGGAGTTTTGAACGCGCATGGAGCCATCCCGTCAACCCGGGAGGATTTGAAGCGTTGACATTCCAGTGGGGCGAATCGCGGAGACGATTTCGGCCCTTGCTGGCGTCGACCCTCAGTAGGCGCGTTGCGCCCGCGTCACGCGCGCCAGCCAGCCTTCGCGCGAGCTGCCGATCTTAAGGAGGATTGATGTCCCGCCTGCTTGTTAAAGCGCTTTGCCTGACTCTTGCGGCTACGCTCGGACTGCCCGCGCCATTGCTTGCGCAAGGCACCTTTGTCGGCTCGGCAACGGTCGTGTCCCAGGCCGACGTCAGCCAGGACGAGCTGGATTCGCTGCTTGCCCCGATTGCCCTGTATCCCGATCAGCTGCTGGCGCAGGTGCTGATGGCCGCCACCTTCCCTCAGGACGTGGCGGACGCCGCCCATTTCATGCGGCAAAATCCAGGGCTGCGAGGCATCGCGCTTGACAACGCATTGCTGGACCGCAATTGGGATCCCAGCGTGCTGTCGCTGACCGCCTATCCGCAGGTGTTGGACATGATGGTGCAGCGTCCGGACTGGACCCGCCGCCTCGGCGAAGCGTTCTATGCCAATCAGGATGGCGTCATGCAGACGGTTCAGGATCTTCGCGCGAGGGCGGAGGCCGCCGGCAACCTGTCCGATACGCCGCAACAGCGCGTAATTTACGAGGATCGGTCGATCATCATCGAGCCCGCCCGGCTCGACGTCATCTACATCCCGACGTACAACCCATTGGTGATTTACGGCCCTTGGTGGGCGCCAGCCTACCTGCCCTACTACTGGCAGCCGTCGCGCGTGTATTACCCTGGAGTGGTCATCGGCGCGGGGCTGGTGGGGTTCGGGATCGCCTACGCCATCAACAACAACCACTGGGGATGGGCGCGCCCGGACTGGCGCCAACGCCAACTCGACATCGCGTTCGACCGCCATAACCGGTTCATCGAACGCCGCCCATACTATCGTGACTGGGTGCGAGACGGCCACTGGCAGCATCGTCCAGATCAGTGGCGCGCGCAAGGCGGCTATGCCCGCCCACCTGATGGTTCCCGCGCACCGAGTGCGCAAGGCGGCTATGCCCGCCCACCTGATGGTTCCCGCGCACCGAGTGCGCAAGGCGTGCCCAACGGCTCGGCGTTTGTGGGTCGTGAACGCGGCGGCGCGCCGCCGCGCGCGATCGAGCCGCGGCAGGATCGGGGGCGGTTCGTCAATGGCGAGGCACGCGGCGTGGCTCGCGGCGACAATAGTGCGGGAATGCTGCCACGCGCAATGGAAGGTCGGCCCGGACGTGACCGGATGCGTCCGGCGCCAGTCGCTGGGCCCCCTGTCGCCCATGTCGGCCAACCGGGCGCGGCAGTCGCGCCACGCGTTGCGCCACCAAGCGGTGAGGCCGCGCCTCCCGCTGCGCAGGGTGCCGGACGCGGCGAAGGCGCGCGTGGCGGTGGACAGGGGCGCGGCGGTGAACGTGGGCGCGGTGGCCCGGGCGGAAGCGCGCCACCCGAACAACACTGACCGTTTCCATTTTCGAATTTTGCGGCCGGTAAAATGCGATGTGCATTTACCGGCCGCTCTGTTACTGCTTTGGGGTTGCGCTCAACCTTCGACCCAGTTTGGCACAGGCAGCGGCATGGCCCACAATAGCGCCGACCGCAACGGGCGAAAGCATCGATGAAGTACAAGGACTACTACGCGATCATGGGCGTGGATCGCGGGGCGAGCGGCGAGGTCATCAAGAAGGCGTATCGCAAGCTCGCGCGGAAATATCATCCGGACGTTTCCAAGGAAACCAACGCCGAAGAGCGCTTCAAGGAAGTGGCGGAGGCCTACGAAACACTCAAGGACCCTGAAAAGCGTGCGGCCTACGATCAGCTCGGACGCCACGCCGCCGGCCAGGAGTTTCGCCCGCCGCCCGATTGGGGGCAGGCCTTCGGCGGCGGCAGCGCTTCGTTCGAAGACATCGACCTCGCCGATCTCTTCGCAGGATTGACGGGGCGCGCCCACCGCAGCGGGCGGGGGGGCAATATGCCGACGTCCGGGCGCGATTTCGAAGCCGTGATCCAGATTACGCTGGAGCAGGCCTTTCATGGCACCGAGATCGAGCTCGACTTGAGCGCGCCCGAGGTCGACGCGAGCGGCCAGGTGCGGCGGGTGCCCCATCATCTCAAGGTGCGCGTGCCCCAAGGCGTGACCGACGGCCAGAAACTGCGGGTGCCGGGCAAAGGCGGAAAAGGCGCCAACGGCGGCCGTGACGGCGATCTTTATCTCGATATCCAGGTGGCCGCACACCCGTTTTTCCGAGTCGACGGCCAGGACTTGTACCTCGATCTGCCGCTGACCCCGTGGGAGGCGGTGCTGGGGACGAGTGTGGAAATGCCCACGCCGGCCGGCAAGATCGCCCTCAAGATTCCCCCGGGCACGCGCGCCGGAGCGCAGTTCCGGCTCGCCGGACGCGGTCTCAAGCGTACCGACGGCAAGGCCGGCAACCTCTACGCGATCGTGCAGATCGCGGTCCCCACAGTCATTGCCGAATCCGAGCGCGCACTCTTCAAGCAACTTGCCGAAATTTCGACGTTCAATCCTCGGGGGCACCTTGAAACGGGGGCCGGCCAATGATGATTGAGCGTGCCGATGCGTTGCAACTGGATGCGGACCCACGCCGCGCGCTGACCTTTACGCAGCTCGCTGACCTCTCGGGATTGGCCGAGGCCGTGTTGCGCGATCTGGTCGAATACGGCGCGGTCGAGCCCATCGACGTCTCCGCTCCCGCGTGGACGTTCACGACCAGCGTAGTCGTGGTGGCGCGCACCGCATGCCGCCTGCAGCGAGATTTTGAGCTCGAGCCGGATGCGCTCGCCGTGGTGCTGCGTTTGATGGGACGCATCGATGCACTGGAAACGGAAGTCCGCTCGTTGCGGGCACGCGGCACTCGCTGACGCGCCTCGCCCGAGCTCGCACCTGCTGCCCAAGTCGTTCCGCGCTTGCCGGGATCCGGGTGGGCGGAGAATACCCTGCTGTCATCTCCGGAGATGTTGCCGAGCTTGCGCACGAATGTTCCCACTGCCGCATCGCCGCTAACGCATCGCCGGCTCGAGCGGAGGTTGTGGGCAGCGGCTGATTTGCGGTCGCGGCATCGCCCTACGCAGGTGTCGGGAACCGCCACGCTACGCCACGTTCGAACATGCGGCTGCGTCCACCGGCGCGGCCAGTTTCTTAACCGGGAGAACACGTATGAAACACGACTCGCACGTCGGCAGGGGCATCGTAGCGCTCGCACTAACGGGGACGCTCGCGTTCGCAGGGGTTTGCAGCGCGCAAGTTATCGCCCAGGGAAGCGCCCCCAACGGCAGGTCTCCGACCTCCAGCGACACGCCTGCGGACAGGCAAGTGCGCGGCATCACGCCCAATCGGGCGGAGCTCGCGATCTCGGCCTTTGGCAAGCTCGATGCAGAAAGCAAAGGTTATGTCACGCTCGATGACGTGGCCCAGTTGGAAGGATTTCGCAGCGCATTTCTCGAGGCCGACCAGAATCACGACGGCCGGCTGAACGCTTCGGAATTTAACAGCGCCTGGGCCCGCTACACCGGCAACACCCCGTAACGCTTCGCCGCCACGACGCCTGCGCGACGCCGCGCGACGCAGGCAGCCAACAGTGCCGGCTCCAATAGCGCACGTATACTGTTGGCGAATGAGCCCGTCCACCAAGGCACGCATCCTCGCCGAGGCACTCCCCTACATCCGCGCCTATCACGGCAAGACGCTGGTGATCCGCTTCGGCGGTGCGGCCATGACCGATCCGGTGCTCAAGGCCGGGTTCGCCCGCGACGTCGCGTTGCTGCAACTGGTGGGCATGAAGCCGATCGTGGTGCACGGCGGTGGCTGGCAGATCGACCGGCTCATGGAGAAGATGGGCATGGCGCCGCGCACCCACCTTGGCATGCGGGTCATCGACGAAAAAGCGCTGACGGTTGTCGAGATGGTGCTGGAAGAGCTCAATCAGGAATTGACCGGCCTTATCAACCAGCACGGCAGTCGCGCGGTGGGGCTAGACGGACAGGACGGCCGTTTCATTCGTGCCAGAAAGATGAAGCTGCCGGCAACCGACGGCGACGCGGTCGATCTCGGCCATGTGGGCGAAGTGGAAAGCATCGACGCGAGCCTCATACGGCTGCTTCTTTCGCGCAACTTCGTCCCGGTGATCATGCCCATCGGTGTGGGTGCGGATGGCACCGCCTACCACATCAACTCCGATGTCCTGGCGGGGCGGCTAGCGCGCGAGCTCGAGGCCGAAAAGCTCATCCTGCTGACCAACGTACCTGGAGTGACGGGACGCGATGGCAAGATTGCGTACATTCTTACCGCCAGCGAAGCCGAAGCGCTGCTGCGCGACGGTATCGTGGCCGGCGACCTCGTTCCGCGTGTGACTGCGGCATTGGGTGCCGTGCGCGAAGGCGTGCGCTCAGTGCACGTCATCGACGGGGGCATGCCGAGCGCGTTGCTGCTCGAAGTGCTGACGCTCGAAGGTGTCGGTAGCGCGGTGCGCTCCGATGCCGGACCGCACTTCTTCGAGGACAGTCGGAGCTATCTACTGGCGGATTGATCGTCCTGTGCTGTGTGTCGTGCGAATCAGCGGGCCCCACCACCAACGGCCCCACCACCCACCGCGCCCTGGGAGCCTCCTCCGCTGGCGCCGTTCGGTGCAGTGCCGCTGCCGGCGGCTGCACCGAGACCGTTGCCAGAGCTGCCGCTATTGTTGATGCCGATGCCACCGAATGTGCCGTTCTGTGCAGCATTGTTGTCGTTGCCGGCGGCTTCACCGAGACCGTTGCCGGCGCTGCCGCTATTGTTGATGCCGGTGCCGCCGCTGACCTCCGGGAAACTGCGCCCGTTGTTGGTGCCGGCACTGGTCGCATTCCCAAGCTCACTCGTGGCGGGTTGTCGTCCGGTGGGCGCGATCATTGTTCCGACGAACCCCTGCGCGCCGGTGTTCCCTGCGTTCGATCCGCCGGGGATGCTGCCGGTGGCTGCCGCCGGATTCTGGCGGGGATCAAGCGCGTCGTACAGCGTGCCGTCCAAGTTTCGCCGGATGCCCAGATCGACGCCGGTCCGGTCGGATGGCACCGTGCGAACGACCGCGCTGTTGCGCGCAGGGATGCTCGATGGTGTCACGCCAGCGCCCGGCGAAACGATGACCGTGCCGATCGACTGACTGCTAAGCTCAATGCTTTGCGCCATCGCGCACGCCGCGCTGCCCATCGTGACGGCAACTGCCAATAGCTTGAGTTGGGTTTGCTTCATGTGGGTCTCCCGTTTTCCGTGCTGCGCATCGCAGCGTGCTCGCGCCGTTTACACGCAAGCGCCAAACAAGCGGTGCTTGGCTGGAGTGCTATTGCGGGATTGTCTGCGCAACGCCGTGTTGGCACCGTCAGCCAATGGCCGACGATTGCGTAGGATGGCGCTTGCGGCATCCGCTCGATGCGCTTACGTCGGCAGTTTTTCGATCTCGACCAGAAACGCGGCGCGGTCTTGGGAGCCGATGCGATCGGCCACCAGGCGCACAAATTCTTCCCGGCTATGGGCGCGCTGCGCGGCCTGCTTGGCCACGATCCGGGCGATGGGCCCTATATACACGGCAAGGCGGCCGGTGATGCGCTCGATGTAAGCCGAGTCGAGCGGCGCGCGTGCCGAATTGCCCGCGGTACCCCGGGCTGGCATTGCGCCCGAAGGCGACGTCGGGACTTCGCCGTCATGGCGCCCGCGCGGCCCCGTGCCGCGATCCTTGCCCGCGACTACGCCGCCGGCCGTAGCCACCGCGCCTGCGTGGTGGAAAGCCTTGACGAAGCGCTCGCGCGTAGCCGGATCCGGAATCTTCTCCGACAGGATCGCGCATAACGCTTCCCGATCGCGTGTTTGCGCTGCCGCCTTGCGCACGATCATCTTCGCCATCGGTCCGATCGCCCGCGCGAGCTCGTGCTCCGCGGTGTCGAGCACGGCGTCGTCCCATGGCGGCGCGGGCACCTGCAACATCACCGCGCCGAGACTCACCACCGTGGTCGCATCGCCGTCGCCGACTTCGACGGGCATGGCGGCGGCCTCGCGCAAGGCGTCGTTGAACGCCCGGGCGCTCGAAAAGCGCGCCTGTGGGTCCTTGGCCAGCGCCGTTGCCACCAGCCTGTCCACTGCTGGGGGCAACTTGAGGCCCGATACCGTTGACGGAGGAGGCGGGTCCTCGTGGCAGATCTTGTAGGCGATGGCGTCGATCGAGCCGGCAAAGGGCTTATGTCCAGTGAGGAGTTCGTAAAAGACGACGCCGGCGCTGAATAGATCCGATCGCGGATCGGTTTCCGTTCCCCGGCATTGCTCGGGCGACATGTAGGACGGCGTCCCGATGACCATGCCCGCCGTCGTGAGATTCGATCGATCGATGCGCGCAATGCCGAAATCGGCGACCTTGAGCACTCCGTCGCGGGTCACGATCAGGTTCGCCGGCTTGATGTCCCGATGCACGATGCCGCGCACATGTGCGAATTCGAGTGCCTCCAGGAGCTGCGACATCAACATGACCAATTGCGAAAATTCAAAGCTCACCTTGCGGTTGAGATACTCGCGCAGACCGGTGCCTTCGACGTACTCCATGGCGATGAACGCCACTGCACCTTCCTCGCCGTATTCGTAGACGCCGACGATGTTGGGGTGATGCAGGCGCCCGGCCGCCTTGGCCTCGTTGCGAAAGCGCGCCATGAACTGCTGCGCAAGCTCGGGATCGATGGTGTCCTTGCGGATGGTCTTGATCGCGACCGGCCGCTCGATGTCGGGGTCGAAGCCCTCGTAGACGATGCCCATCGCGCCCTTGCCAAGGACGCTCCTGATGACGTACTTGCCGAGGCGTTGCGGGTCAGCCATTAACCATCAGCCCTCGAGCATCTTCATCGCATGCACCAGGCTCGTCTTCATGCGGCCCATGGCATCGGTGAGCACGCCGATCTCGTCCTTGCTCCGCGAGCGGAATTCGCCCGCCTCCATGTTGCCAAGGCTCACCTGATCGGCAAGCGCGGCGAGGCGCGTGACCCGGCGAATGACGGTGACGTAGAGGGTCACGTTGAGCAATACGAAGATGGCAATGAACACCGCGGCGAGCGAGCCCATCACTGCGGTGAACGTCTGCTGTGCCCGGGCGATGGGCACGGTCATTGGCACCGAAACGATCTGCGCGCCGATCACTTCGTTCATCTTCCAGCCGAAGCCGTTGGCATTGCCGTACAGCGCGACCATTTTCTTGGGCGCGACGTCAACCGTGCTATGACATTCGAGGCACGTGCCGCTCTTGATCTGAATCGGGTGCGCCAGGTAGAGCGAGCGGCCCATCGGGGTATCGCGCTCACCGATCACTTCTTTCCGGTCGGGCGTCTGGCGAAACATGTTGACCACATCGGTTTCCCAGTCGGTCGCGCGGTTACGCGGATTGGAGGGGTTGAGCGTCGCTTCCTTGTAGGAAAAGTCCGGATGATTCTTGCGCACGTCGTTAAACTGCTCGGTGGCGGCGTACGCCGGAACCGATTGCGGGAGGAAGTTGTAGCGCATCTGGACGTCGAGCAAC
>JANXZT010000134.1 GCA_025355395.1 Betaproteobacteria bacterium | reverse complement strand
CGACGACTGAGGACCTCGCGTTCCAGCGTCGCCCAAAACGACTCGGCCATCGCGTTGTCGTAACAATCTCCCACCGAACCCATGGACGGCATGACGCCGGCCTCCTGACAGCGCTTGCCGAACGCGTAGCTCGTGTACTGGGTGATTTCCAGCGGTCGTCGCAACATCTCGCTACAGGAGGTGTTGTATGGGTCGACCACCAGGGTGGATTACTGAACGGACAGGGCGAGCACCGATGCGGTCACCGGGCCGGCCCGGCGTCAACCAGAGAGAAGCTGAGCAGGCATTCTGGGTGCGCATTGCAGCAGGAGCTTCGAGCGAAGAGGCAGCGTTGGCAAGCGGCGTGTCGCAACCATTGGGTCCACGCTGGTTCCGCGAGGCCGGCGGGATGGTGCCAATCAATCTGGTCGGGGCATCGGGGCGATACCTGTCGTTTGCTGAGCGTGAGGAACTAGCGTTATTGCACGCGCAGGGTTTGACAGTTCGCGAGATTGCCAAGCGGATGGGACGATCACCGTCGACAGTGTCGCGCGAGCTGCGCCGCAACGCTACCACGAGGGGCGGCGTACTGCGCTATCGAGCCACCGTGGCGCAGTGGAAGGCGGAGCGGTTCGCTTCACGGCCCAAGACCGCCAAGCTCGCCGAGAACCCGCGACTGCGCACCTACGTTCAGGAGCGACTCGCCGGCCTTGTCGCCGATACCCGCGGCAAACCGATACTGGGACCACGCGTGTCGTGGAAGGGACGTCGTCATGGCCGCCGTGCTGACCGTCGGTGGGGCAAGTGCTGGAGTCCGCAGCAAATCAGCCACCGTCTGCCGATCGATTTCCCGCATGATATGTCGATGCGGATTTCCCATGAGGCCATCTACCAGGCGCTCTATGTTCAGGGGCGAGGCGCGCTGCGGCGTGAACTGTCAGCATGCTTGCGCACGGGTCGGTCGTTGCGCATGCCGCGCGCCCGGACGCACCAGCGTGGCAAGTCGTTCATCACTCCGGAGGTCATGATTAGCCAACGTCCCGTCGAAGCTGCGGGCCGCGCCGTTCCGGGTCACTGGGAAGGCGACATGATCATTGGGCTGAACAGTTCGGCGATCGGCACGCTCGTTGAGCGGAGCACGCGGTTCACGATGTTGCTGCACCTACCGCCAATGCCAGGACACGTTCGAGGCGCCGCGATCAAGAACGGGCCAGCGATGGCTGGCCGCGGCGCTAAGGCCGTACGTGATGCCATCGCAAAGAAAATCCAGCGGTTACCCGCGCAGTTGCGTAGGTCTCTAACCTGGGATCAAGGCGCTGAACTTGCCCAGCACGTTCAGCTTCGGATCGATACCGGATTGGAGATCTACTTTTGTGATCCAAGAAGTCCATGGCAGAGGGGTACCAATGAAAATACAAATGGCCTGCTGCGACAGTACTTTCCGAAGGGAACAAACCTCAGCAGGTACTCGGGGCGAGAACTTGATGCGGTAGCGGCCACGCTGAACAGCAGACCTCGAAAGACTCTCGGCTGGCGGACGCCAGCCGAAGCACTCAACCAGATTCTACGCAAACAGGCTCAACCAACCCCTCGGTCCGTATCGAGTGCCACCTTCTGACGCATCCGCGTCAGACCGCGCTGCTTTGAAGATTTTGGAAGTAAGATAAAATCGGAGACTCCGTTGCGACGACCAGTTGAGTCCGGGTTGCGATCCCTGGTCGGTGTTGAAGATCTCCGGCGCCCCGACAATCATCAGCGGCATGATCAGCATGCCGCGTGACCCTTGCCAACCTGATTGACGCGCCACTGCCAAGTTGAATGACGCGGGATAAGCGGCCGCTTGCACCACGCGTAGAAGCCAGCTCTGGTCACTTCGAGAACCCGGCAAAACATCATCTTTACAGTGTACACATCTCGATGGGCGTCGATGAACTTGTAGATCTTTCGCACCCGGCCGGCACTGAATTCTGTGGGCACGGAGTTTCCCCTCTTGCTTGTGGTTGTACCTTAACTAGCAGGCTGCTGAAAAAGTGCTGGTTTTGAAGATGTTATGCATAGTCGAGGAGCGGTTGGCCGATCGGC
>JANXZT010000130.1 GCA_025355395.1 Betaproteobacteria bacterium | reverse complement strand
AATCACGCCGAAGAAACACTGGGTGCCTTCGTCGTGGCAGAGTGGAAGGTGGCGCCGCTGAAGACCGATCAGTCAATGGTGCGTACTGCCCGCGTGTGAGCGTGGTCCTGGGTGACGTCATCGACATTGGTGAATCGGCATCGCGGTTCGCAGCCGCTGGGCCGATATCCCGTTTAAGAGAGTGAGCAAGACGACGTACCCGATGTGGCGCCGCATTCCACAACGAATGATGGAGCAAGCCATGGCCCAACGCAACGCAAGAGTCAGCCTCAAGCCCGGCAAGTCCCGAGCAGCGCTGACAAGTCCCCCACCCCAACGCCGCGGGCATCGACATCGGCAGCGGGTCCCATTTTGTGGCCGTGCCCCCGGACCGGGACGATGAACCGGTGCGCGAGTTTCCCAGCTTCACGGTCGACCTCAACGCCCTGGCCGATTGGCTCCAGGCCTGCGGGGTCGACACCGTTGCGATGGAATCCACCGGCGGGTACTGGATTCCCTTGTTCGAGTTGCTGGAGTCGCGCGGCTTCACGGTTCTTCTGGTCAACGCGCGCCACGTCAAGAACGTCTTGGGTCGCAAGTCCGACGTGCTGGACTGCCAGTGGTTGCAGCAGCTCATGACCTACGGCTTGCTCAGCGGGGCGTTTCGCCCGGTCGACCAAGTCTGTGTGCTGCGCTCGCTGTGGCGCCAGCGAGGCATGCTGCTGCGCAACCAAGGACGCGATGTCCAACACCTGCAAAAGGCACTCACGCAGATGAACGTCCAGCTGGCCAACGTCATCTCCGATGTGGTGGGCGAAACGGGCCAGAAGATCCTGCGCGCCATCGTGGCCGGCGAACGGGATGGCCAAGTGCTGGGCGCGATGAAGAACGCGCGCATCCGCGCCAGCATCGATGAGATCGCCAAGAGCCTGCAAGGCAACTGGCGAGCCGAACACTTGTTCGCGCTCAAGCAGGCGCTGGGCGCGTTCGACTTCGTCGGCAAGCAGCTGGCCGAGTGCGACATTGAGATCGAGCAGCAACTGAAGACCTTGCAGGTTCACGAGGGCGAGCCGGCCAAAGGCAAGCAGCGCGGGCGCTCGCGCAATGCGCCGAAGTTCGACCTGCGCACGCAGCTGTTCAAGATGTGCGGCGTGGACCTGACGCGCATCGACGGCATCGATATAACCACTGCACTGGCAGTCATCAGCGAGACGGGTGTGGACATGTCACGCTTTAAGACGGTCGGGCACTTCACGTCCTGGCTCGGCCTGTGCCCGGGCACCAAGATCACCGGTGGCAAGGTGATGAACGGCAAGACCAAGCGCTGTGCCAACCATGCGGCCCAGGCCCTGCGCCTGGCCGCCGCAGCGCTGCGAACCAGCCAGTCGGCACTCGGTGCGTACTTCCGAAGGATGTGCGCGCGCATGGACAAGCCCAAGGCCATCACCGCTGCGGCCCACAAGCTCGCTCGACTGATCTACACGATGCTCACCAAAGGCGAGGAATACACCGACCAAGGCCAGGACTACTACGAGGAGCGTTACCGCGAACGGGTGCTGCGGCAGCTCTCCCAGCGTGCTCAGAAGCTGGGCATGAAGCTCATCGCTGCCGAACAACCCACCTGAAAAATACATTCAAGAGCAGTCACTTGGATGGTGTTTCTCAAGAAGGGGCGCTGCGATAGACCTCGCGTCGATGCCCAACCTTGACAACTTCAACAATACGTTGCGCATCATTCACCGTATAGATGACACGATAGTTGCCCTGCCGAATGCGGTAAAGCGCCGAGACCGCGGCCAGCTTCTCACAACCTGCAGGTCGTGGCTCAGTGCCGAGTGCTTGAATACGGCTCACGATGCGTTGGCGGTCCCGCTTGGTTCCGATCGCCTCGATTTCCTTTGCGGCGGACGGCTTGACCAGCAGCCTATATTCGGCCACGTTTCCTCAAATCGCGGACCAACGATTCGAATGAAATGCTGCGCTGGGTCTTGCGTTGATCAAAGGCAACAAGATCTTCAGCATCCTCCGCCAAAGCCAGCTTTACTGCGTCGTTGACCAAGTCCGAAATCGATTGGTCAGTCGCAGCGGCCTTGAGGCGGAGCGCCTGGTGGACCGACGCATCAAAATACACGGTAGCGCGCTTGGAATCTTCCATAGAAGTAAATATAACGCTACAACGTCATAGCGTCAAGACGGCAACCGACACGCCCCCTAACGCTCAATTTAAGCCGCCGGTCATGGCTTCTTATGGCTGGTCGGCTTGAGCGAGTTCGGCGGCATCTGTTTCAACGCCGCGGCTCCCGGGCTCGACTGGTGTGCCAGAACGCTAATACTTCGAGGGATTCTCCGGTCACACGGTAGTACACGTAGTACCGGACACGAGGCAACGTAGCCCGGCGCACGCCTCGCAGCTTCGCTCGCCGCGCTCGCGCACCGATCCCGGGCTGCACCGACCGCAAACCAAGAATGCGATCGACTTCTTCAAAGACGGCTCCGGGAGCGGAGGGGCGGTTTTCGGCCCACCACGCTGAGGCTGATCCTGTAAGCTTTTCGTTGAGTACTTAATGAAAGCAAGAATAAATGAAAGCAGTCAAGAAGAATAACGCACTGGAAGTCATCAAGAAAGAACAGTTGAAGCGGCGCGTTTT
>JANXZT010000106.1 GCA_025355395.1 Betaproteobacteria bacterium | reverse complement strand
CGTCGTGCGTCGGGCCGGCAGGTACGGTTGGGATGATGTGCGCAAGGCCTTGTTTCCGAAAGGGCCCCCTCAGTCGCGCACGCTTGACGAACTAAAAGACGGGAGGAAGGCATACATACGGCGTAAATATGCGCGCGGTTGATACCAATGTGTTGGTGAGACTCGTTACCGGTGATGATCTCAAGCAAGCCGCGGCCGCGGAGAAATTTGTTTCAGCCGGAGCGTGGGTTTCACATCTAGTATTGGCCGAAACGATATGGGTACTCGCAACCGTTTACGGTCGCGATCCCCCGGCTCTTGCACAGACCGTGGATTTTTTGCTCAAACATCGTGACCTGACGATTCAGGATGCGGAAGTCGTCGTTGACGCTCTGGTCCACTATCGGAACAGGCCTTCGCTGGGATTTTCCGACTGTTTGGTGCTCGAGATCGCACGCAAGGCGGGGCACGTGCCGATGGGCACGTTTGACCGCACGCTGGCGAAGCTCGAAGGAGCCGAACGTATCGCTGCATGAATACATGCGGCGAACCCACGGCCCCGCGCGATCCTAGGACGGTTCCTGCACCGGTCTGCGAGGCTGCGTTTAATGTCCAAAGAAGCGATTCATCACCCTGACTCCAAGCCCCGGCCGTTTCTTTCCCCGATTCCGCGGCTACGAATTGGCTCAACACTGGTCACGCAGCGCGGCGTGCTATTCGGCCTCGCCGTACATTCGTTGCAGAAAGTGTCGTTTTGATGACGCGTCGCCGCATGCAGGTCGGCCGGATGAAATCCTAACAGCAATGTGTCCTAATACGACATTTGGCAGGACATGGCCGACTCGGCTGTTCATCTAGCTATTTGATATTTAATGTATTAATAGCGCCGACTACGCGCAATAATCATTATGTCCACAATGCGACATCACAGACAAGGCCGCCGGCTTCGGGTCACGCCCACTTGAACTGATCACGCTGGGAAAAGGGATCCACCTCGACTAAAAACCGCCGGATCGCGGTCGTTGGCACTTTGCGCTGCTTGATCGATTTCATCTCAACAAACCCAACCGCCTCGAGCTTGCCGAGTGTGCGAATCACATTGGGCTGTGCGCGTCCGGTCAATTGCGCGAGTTCCGAGATCGACTGTGGCTTCTTGTCGCGGATCACCGCGAGGAGCTCCCGATTTTCCGGCGTCAAGAGTCGCAGCAGCGCGGCCACGGATTCAAAACTCGGAGCGGCCGCCTGTTTCGGTGCGCGCTTAGCCCCGCGCGCGACCGCTTTCATTTGCGCGCGCAAGACTCCATGACTTTGAACTCGGTAGGGTTTCATACGGTTAACTCCCGTCATCGTCGGCAATGACCTCGAACGGCACACCGCGCTCGATCAACACTCGCTCGACTTCGTCAAAAAAATCATCAATCAATGTTTCCGCGTCCCTGAACGCGTAACGCCTTCCCGGATCAGTTGCCGTGCGGTGCCAGTGATCGACCGCCGCGGTGCGCCTTTTTAGGCGTGAGCCTCGCGGCGGCACCCCATGCGCATTATCAAATCCAACCAACCGTGTGCCGTCGGGTGCGTGCAGCGTGAATGAGTACTTCAGTCCGTGCGGCCGCTTCTCCTCAGCCTGCACTCGGCGGATCTCGAACTTCACGCAATAACCGCTCTCGTACCAGTGGCGGCGCCCATCGAACGACAGAAGGTATTCGAGGGTATGTTCCGCCGTCTTTTTCACATTGGCCTATATCCTATCAGGATATAGTATAATTTACTAATTTCTCTGCATCAATGCCTCGCGCTCGGGCGAGGAGAAAATCCCCGCCGTGGCGCGAGTAGCTGTGCCCGGTAGTGCTCGAAGGGGAAGACGAGCACGCCGTTGAAATTGATGTGTTCGAACCCCATGGGCGAGATGTGGCGCCGAATGGAGGCATCGATTGCCCGCCTCGATCGCCCGCCTCGATCGCTTCTCCAGCTCATCCAGGGCGCGCTGCAAGCAGCGCGTGTTATACGCCATCACGAGGTTCGTACAGAGCGCAAGGCAGTGCGACTGCGCGGCGAGTTCCTCGTCCCGCCGGCCGCGGGTGGACCCGGATCCTGCGTGGCGAATTTGTCGCTGCAATTGGTGAGTGCGCTCGTTGTGGTTCAAGTACCGCAGCTTCTCGCGCCGATAATCCGGATCGGTATAGGAGCGCAAGAGATCATTCGTTCGCAAGAGCAGCCCATGCGCGTGCCCTGCCCGAAAGCTTGTATCGCCGTGGCGCGCGGCGCCTTGCAGTTCAATCGCCGTGGTAGCCGAAAGCCTTCCGCGCATGACGGCATTGGCCACGTTCAAATGTCCCGCCCAGCCCTTCTCGATCGAGGAGAGCGAGATATCGGCAAGGACCACATCCTTGAGATTCTCGGGGATGTCGATCTGCCCGCCACTCGGCACATGCAACCGCCGATCGTTGAAGTTTTTAAGCTGCGGACATAAGAGAAACCCCACGACCCATCCCAAGCTCCCGCCATAGGCGGAGAAGCCGTGGGTATCGGTGTACACCCGGGCGACCTTCGATAATTCTTGCCCCAAGACTCCATCGATCGCCGGACCCGGCTGACGCTGCGTGATCATGATCGCACGGTCACTGAAGATGCCCTGCCAGCCGTGGGTATGCACGTAGGTGGCGCTCCCGGAGACGCGGCGCTTAGGGTCCGGGCTTGTGTACCAGAAGTGCTCCGGCATATCGAGACTCATCGCATCGGCCGCGCAATCGAAGGGGCTTCCCCACGCGCGTGCAATGGCGTGCGAATGCATGTAGGCCAGAATGCTCTCATTCGCCCGGGTCACGGGCGCCGGGTCTTCCAGCAGATGCATCGCGTGGGCGAGTCCCTCGGGCGTCAATCCGACCATGAGGCTCAAGCGATTCGCGCTCAAATCCATCGAGTGACCCAAAAGGCCCGCGTATAAGTGCAAGAGCTCCGTCTCGTTCTCGGCCGGTCGCCCCAGAATCTCCGCACTGAAATGAGTTGCGGCATCCACCGCCATGATGAGGTCGGGAAACTGCACCCGCTCATAGCCCCGATAGAGTTCCCGGCGAACCTCTTTCAACTCCGATGGGGTTCTCTGCGCCGTCAATCGTTTGACTATCACCTTGGCGCCATCGAGCCTGAGCTCCCCGCGCTTGACCGCCTCGCTCACGCGCTCGAGGCCCTGTTCGATCTCCTCGAGGAGTTCCGTAAGCATAGTCTTCACGGGATAATCGCTGCGTGCGGCGGTGACCGTCGAGCCACCGGAATCGAGCATTGCGGCGCGTGATTGATAGGAGAGACTAGAGGGCACGTGCACCGTACGACGGCGCAGCGCCTGGCGCAGTTCCCACAGAAGCTGCGCCTCGGCGGCATGGCGTTGGTTCGCCTCGGGCTCATCGATCGCAACGCTCTTCCATGCTTGTGTTTTGGGCGGCGCCATCGGCGTCGTCAGACCATCGATCCCTCGCTCGTAGGCGTCCTTCCAGGCGGCTATTAAGGCGGGCCAATGCGAGGCCTCATCGGCGAGTAGGTCAAGGCCCACCAGGCTTTTGAGTAAAGGGCGAATCTGGCGGATCTCCTCCACCAAGATCGCGCGCTGCCGGGCGGCGATACTCTGCGGCTTGAGCTCCCCGGCATCGTATCGTTCGATGAATTTTACGATGGCGTCGAAGCGCTTTTCTTTGGTCTGGCCCTCGCTCGCGATGGTTTCGCGCATTCCCGCGAGCAGCACCGTGAGTGCGGGCAGCGCGCCTTGGTCGGCCTTCGCCTGCTTGCTCGCACGTCCCCAAAGCTGTGATACCCGCCGATCCACCATCCGAATCAGTGTATCAGTGTGGGCCGCGAGCGTGTGGCGCAAGAACCCGACGAGCTCGATGCTCCGGCGCGGTTCAGCGCGCTGCGCAAATCGCGAGGGGCGCTGATGACGCATGCGCAGCGCGTACATCTGCCAATAGCGTTCCGTGCCGGGAATGCTCGGCATCTCAGCAATTTTCATATCGCGAAGTGCGCGTACTTTCTCGCTCTGACGCACAATGCTGCTCGGACGGAGTGATCCCGCAGGCTCCTGCAAAAACTCCAGCTGCGTCATGCCGTCCGCGCGCACCTCGAAAAGTTGTTCCACCCAGCGGGCTCGGGCCTCAGGCGAAATCGACCGTTCGATCGCGCCACCGATTTCGTGTTCAACCGTCTCGCGGGCGCGCTTCGCGAGTTCTCCCACGGTGCGCGCCGCTGGAATCACGTACCGACGCTCATAGAGAATGACGCGTACTTGCGCCAGCAATTTGTCACGCTCCACGCCGGCGCGAACCTCATCGCAGAGTGCGGTCATCACGCGGGGCGCATCCGCGGTGAACTCAAAGCGCGTCATCCCCAGCGTGTCGAGCGCGAATTGTTGATGTTGATAGAGCGTTCGGGGTCTCTTGACATAGATTGCGCGCAACGTTGCGATGTCTGGCGATGGGCCGCCCAGCTGGGGACTCAAATACTCAAGCACGGCGCCGGGTACCCGTTGCAGTTTATCGAGCGGCCTGCCACACATTTTCAAAAAGCCGATCTGCAGCGCCGTGCCGAGCCGCATGTCCAATCCATACCGAGAGAGCACGGCCTGTGCCTCGCCACCGTCCAGCGTGAAGAACTCGCTGATCGCCAGCGCGCTCAAGGTCGGTGGCAGTTGCGTCCGTCCCAAAAATTGCCGGTGCCAGTGCCGCATCGTCGGAGGTCCCTATCCGAGGGCTCGTAATCATGCTCCGAATCAGATCAAAATCCATACTGCGCCGCACCATCAAAACGACACTTTTTGCAGTGAATGTACGGGGAGGCCTAGACTGTATAAATATACAGGTAGCGTCAATAGTCGGCGAGCGCCTCCTCGACCGTTAGAATC
>JANXZT010000073.1 GCA_025355395.1 Betaproteobacteria bacterium | reverse complement strand
GACGTCGCCATTGTCGACCTCAATCTCAAGTCAGGCAGCGGGTTCGGCGTTATTTCCGCCCTGCGCGCGCAGTATCCGGTGGCGCCGCCGACGATCGTCGTCCTCACCAACTACGCGTTCCCCGAGTACGAGATCGCCTGCCGCGAGCGGGGGGCTGATTTCTTTTTCGACAAATCCACCCAATTCGGATCGGTGAAGACGCTGCTTGGCGATCTTCGCGAGCAGATGTAGCGCGATAGTAAGCGGGCCGGCTCCCGGCGCGATGGGACCGGCGGCCGTGTAGTTTTTTCCGCCGCAGCGGCACGAAGTACCGGCATCCATGGGTGCTGCGTCGGCGCCGGATTACCCACGCTCTGTGGCGGGCGCGCGTGGTGCGCCTGGCAACCACTGGCATGAACTCTGCTGGGCCCTTGCTGCGTTTGCGCCGGCGGTAATCTCCGGCGTCTGGCAGAGGTCCGCTATGTTGCGGTATGCGGCGATTTTTTCGTCATTGCAATGAGGACGCGCTGTTCGGTTTTGGCAGGGTCGCCGCCAATCACGGAAATCGCCAAGATACTCTTTTACCTATTTCCTCATCCTCTTCGTCGCCGCCCTCATCCGGGGGCTGGTGGCACGAAAGTGATGCAGCTACAACCAACGAGAAGGAGACGTCATGGCTACGAACAACATGAACGCGGGATCGATGGGCATGGGCAACGACGCATCCCGCCTGGGTGACGAGGCCTCCCGCATCGCGGGTGATGCAATGGACACCTTTGAATCGACCAAGGACAACCTGATGGGCGAGTTCCGCAACCTGATCACCGAGGGCGAGAGCTTATTGCGCGCGACGTCCAATCTGTCCGGCGAGGCGCTGTCCAACGCCCGCGAGAAGTTCCGCGGTCAACTGGCGACGGCCAAGGAGCGCGCCGCCGATTACACCGCGGCAGCGCGGGCGAAGGGCCGTGAAGCTGCCGTCATGGCCGATGATTACGTGCACGACAATCCATGGGCGGCGATCGGCGTTGCAGCCGGTGTCGGCTTTGTGCTCGGGGCGCTGTTGAGCCGCCGGCCGTGAACGAAGCGCTTGACGCCGCCACGCGCGCGGCGAACCCTGCCGAAGGTGGGCTGGCAGCGCGAACGCGTCGGTTCACCGGCATGCTGCTCGAGCATATCGCGACCCGCGGTGAGCTCCTCGCCGTCGAGATCGCCGAGGAGAAGCAGCGCCTGGTGCGGACGTTGATTGCCTCCGGAATCCTCCTCGTTGCCGCCGCCATGGTGCTGGTGTTCACCGGCATCCTGGCATTGGTCCTGGCCTGGAACACGACGCACCGCGATCTCGTCGCGGGGCTCATTCCGCTCGTTTTCCTGCTGGTCGCCGGCGGCGCCTGGTTCTGGCTCAAGGGACTTATTGGGCGCCGGAGCACGCTGTTCAAAGACAGCCTGCGCGAACTGCGGCAGGACGGCCAGGCGATGCGGGGATGAGGCGGTGAGCGCCAACGGGGAGGTGAAGGCCCCGAAAAAGGCCGCTCTGCCCCTGTCCGAGCGGCGCGGGCGCGTGCAGCGCCGGCTCGCGCTACAACGGACGGAACTCGCCGTTGCATGGCGCTCGCTCGAGTCACGCGCCTACGTCGTGGAGCGCCGCGTGCTGGGATTCACGCGCGGCTTTCGCGCGGTGCTACCGCTTGGCGCGCTCGCGGGCGGCGCATGGCTCGTGCGCCGCCATGGCCCGGCACGGGTGACGCGACCACTGATGTTCGGGCTTTTGGTTTTCAACTTCATACGCCGGACGCTCCCGTCCAGGCTTGGCAAACAAAGGAATCGCAATGTCAAAGGACACCCCGCAAAGTGGCTCGCTCTCGCAGTCGCAATCGCCCGCACTATTGGGCGGCGGCAACGCGCCGCACATGAGCGACGTTCGCACGCTGCGTGAGCATGCCCGCCGGCATATTGAAGGCGGCGCGGTCACCGAAGGCTATGGCGCCAATCGTGATGCGGTATTGAAGCTCCTCAACGAGGCGCTCGCGACCGAGCTCGTCTGCGTATTGCGCTACAAGCGTCACTACTACATGGCCGAAGGACCGCAATCCGACGCGGCCGCTGCGGAATTCCTGGAGCATGCCAAGCAGGAAGAAGAGCACGCCGACAGGATTGCCGCACGAATCGTGCAACTCGGGGGCGCGCCGGACTTTTCCCCGGATACGCTCACCGCGCGTAGCCACGCCGAATACGTCGCAGGCAACAATCTGGTGGAAATGATCAAGGAAGACCTCGTCGCCGAGCGTATCGCAATCGATAGCTACCGCGAAATGGCGTTGTTCATCGGCGACGGCGACTCGACCACGCGCCGAATGCTCGAAGAAATCATGGCGGTCGAGGAGGAGCATGCCGACGACCTTTCGAGCCTCCTTGCCGCTGACTCGTCGCTCGCCCGCGCGGCGCGGGGATGACACCATCGGTGCTTCGCGTGAAAGCCACGCGGAGCCGCTGGGCGCCGGCACCATCACTGCCCCAGGAGCCCCGGCTACCGCTACTCATCCCGTAACGCAGCCGGCCGTCGAGCCGGAGACCATCACGGCAGTGGCGGCCACGGAACCGGTTGATCCGGCCGCCGTGGCGGCGCCCGCTACGCCACAATCCCCACCGCGGCGGACGCGCGGCCAAGCGGCACGCGTCGCATTGGTGGTGCTTGCCGTTATTGCCGTAGGCGGCGTGCTCTCGCTGGCGCGCGAAGTGTTTTTCCCGCTGGTGGCGGCAGCGCTGCTCTCGATGTTGCTCTCACCGATCGTCATTCAGATAGAGCGGCTGCGGCTGCCTCGCGTCGCGGCCGCACTGGTGGTGGTGCTGGGTGTTATCGGCTTGCTGTTTCTCGCCATCGACGCGATGCTCGAGCCGCTCGCGCGCGCGCTCGATGCCCTGCCGGCGATGCAGGGACTTCTGCATCGGGTCATGCGGGTGTTGCGCGCCACCATGGGCGCGCCGTTTGCGGAATGGGGTACGGCGCGCTTGAACGAATGGACGTCAAGCGGTGCCGGCGCCGCTTCCGGCGTACTGTTTAATCACCTGCTCAGTGCATCACTCGGCGTGGTGACCGTGCTGCTGCTTGCGTTTTTCCTGCTCGCGAGCGGCGACCTTTTCCTGCAAAAGCTGATCCGCGTCATCCCCCGCATCCGCGACAAGGTCAACGCGCTCAAGATCGTCCGCACCGTGCAGGAGGAAGTGAGCCGGTACCTGCTCACGGTGACAATGATCAATTCGGTCCTGGGCATCATGGTGGGCACGGTTTGCTGGTATTTCGATTTGCCCAATGCGGTCCTGTGGGGAACGTTGGTGGGCCTCCTCAATTACATTCCATATCTCGGTCCGTTCGTCAATCTGGTCCTGCTCACGGGAGCATCCGCCGCTCATTTCAGCACCGTGGCCGACATCCTGATTATTCCCGTTACGTTCTCGGCGATCACCCTGATCGAAGGACAGGTGCTGACGCCCATGATCGTCGGCCGGCAGGTGGAATTGAATCCCGTGGTCGTTTTCGTCGGCCTTCTCTTCTGGGCTTGGCTCTGGGGAGTTCCAGGGATGATCGTCGCAGTACCGCTTCTCATCATTGCCAAGGTCTGGACGCAACACACCGAGGCGATGGCCGGCTGGGCGGAGTTCCTGGGCTCCTGAACGATTGCCGGCATGTCCTCGCGCACCACCGGCCGACCGCTTGGCAGCGCGGCCCGGCGCGCTTTCGTGGAAGGCGCGATGCGGCAGGGTGCTGCGATCGCGTTCTACGCCACACTGAGTTTGGCGCCGTTCCTGCTCCTGATGGCGACCGTTTTGTTCGGATTGCTGGTGCGGGCGCTACCCGATCGGCGCGTGCCTTGGCGCGTCGCCATGCGTGGCGGATTTCTCGCGGCGGCGCCCTTCCAGGGTCGCGAAATTCGCAATCGGCTGGAACATCGGCCGGGCAGCGGGCGCGGCAGGCTATGGCGCGGCGGTGGCGCTGGTCGTGCTGATGTTGTGGATATACTTTTCAGCGCAGGTATTCCTGCTGGGTGCTGGATATGCCGCGGCACTCCTCAAGTAGCAACAGCCGGAGGGCGCATGAACAAGCGGGCGGAATCCGCCCGCTTGTTATCCAATGCGGTCCAGTGCCGCCGGTCGCGCGCGGTGACGTCACATGCGATAGACGCGATTGCCTTCGATCCGTACCCGGTCACCTACCCGCAGATTGAGGTCATTCACGTTATCGAGTTGCAACAGCGACCCGGAATCGCTGCGCACGGTGATGCGATAGCGGCTGCCTTCGACGCGGTTCTGGCGTTCCACTTCGTTGCCCACTAGCGCGCCTCCCAAGGCGCCTGCAATCGTGGCCGCGGTGTTGCCACCGCCGCTTCCGAACTGGTGCCCGATTACGCCCCCAGCCACTCCTCCGACCAGCGCGCCCACGCCTACTGGGCCCGAACCATCGCTGCGAAACACATCGATGCCTTCGACCACACCGTACTGGACGCGGGGGGCCACCGTTGTCGCCGGCCCGCCATAATAGTTATAGCCCGGGGAAGCGCAGCCTCCCAGCGCGATCGCGCTGCCCAGCAGTGCCGCGGACAGCATTCGTTGTCTGGTGTTCATTTGGATTCCTTTGGATACGAGTTGGGGGTGGAAACCGCCTCGTCTCCACGAGGTGACGCGCTCGTTTCACGCGGGATCTGCTCGTCCCCCCGCTTGGCGAAGGCATCGCTACTGTAGTTGTTGGCCTGTCCCTCGAGGGGCATGGCCTTGTCGCGCTCGGCAGGCGTAAGTACGGTGTGCGTAGCATCGACGCTGCTTGGCGCCGCCGACGACGTGCCGTACGGTGGCAGCGAAGGGTCCCCCGTCGGAACCTGGGCCGGCTGGGCGGTGGTTAGCGCCGACACTTCGGCGGCCGGGACGTCTTTCACTCCCGCCGCGGCGCCCGCGTTGTTGCGTTCCTGCTGGCACGCCGACACAGCGACCACCGAGCACGCGATAAAGAGCGCGCGCACTGGCCTGATCTTGAGCTTCATATTCTCTCCACTTGCAAGAATTCGATTACCAGTAGGTCCAGTCTTCGTTCGATTTGACGCGCCACACTTCGTCAGGCAACGCCATGGCCAAGGCCAGCACCGAGCCCGCGCCGAGTAGCAGGAAGCCCACCAAGACTGCCATTATTTGGCCTACCGGCGTGGCACCGGCCCCGGCCACAATAAGGGCCCCTACGCCGGCAAACGCACTAGCGATTGCGGCTGCAGCCCAAGCAAAGCCGGGCGGTGCGTGGTAAATGCGTGATTGAGAATTGCGTGAATTCGCCATGAGCCCGCCGATCTGAACCGTGTCGTTGAATATTACGGGCCGGGTGCCATGTCTTGAATCAGACACCGGACGCAAATGGTGTAGGACCGACCTGACATTCGACAGCGTCGGCTTCAGGTTGCGTCCGGAGGCGCGCGCGATGATCAGCGCTTGTACTTTGCCTTGGCTTGGCTGGATGATTGGCTTGATCCCGGCTTGCACGTGATCCCGGTTGATGACGTTCAGCGATCGATGCACTGCAAGCGGCGCTTGCCCACGACGCGTCCCATGCATCAGCCGTGCCAGCCGAAGTCACTTGCCTGTCGGCTTAGCGCGGACGCCATCGGTGGTTTGCCGTTGCAGAAAAATACATGCGCGCATGCAGTTTTTCCCTGGATGCGATATCCCGGCATGTTTGGTGCATGCGTTAGCCCGACGCCGGGTCCCCCGGCAGCTGACAACGGAGAGGGCAATGATCAAGGGCGTATTGATATTGGGAGTGGGCGTGGTGGCGGTAGGGGTGGCTCGTTTCGTCAAGGCCGCGATCGAAGACGAGCGGCAGCGGCGCCACGGCATGCGCACGACGCACGAAACGACACGGTGGGAAGGTGAAGGCGGTAACGTAATGTCGCCGGCAACCACAGGCACGGAAGGCGTCGCGGCGGGTTGAAGGGAAATATCAGCGACGCGGACTGTGCAGAATTTGCACACGGGATAGATTTTTCGCGCACCGCAAGCGCATGTCTGACGACCCCATCAGCTGTTCCGATCATACCGCTGGCCCGAACGCCAGCCACGTCTCGCCGCATTGCGGCATCACTGACAGGAGACGGCAAATGAGCAAGGATCCCAAGCAGTACGGAGAGGGGAACTACGAAGCGACGCGCGACTATAACGAGCGCACCAAGTGTTTCATCGGATCAGGACAGGTCGAAGAGGCGGCGGAGAACGCCGCACCGCGTGACGCGGGGGAAGCGGACGAAATGCGCGACGCCGAGGAAATCGGGAAAAGCCACGCCAAGGAGGAGAATCCGGCGTTGCTCGAAGGCAAGCGCAAACCGGGTCGACAGACCCTATAAGCCAACGCGCGCCGGCTTTATTCGGGGCGGCGCTCCCCTGGAGCGCATGCCTGTTCAGTCCCGGTTGTTGCGCACAACGCAGTCGGGCATCTTTACAAATGGCGGACAGTGCGCGGCACCAGGCTGCGGTAAGTATCTGTTAATAAATTAAATATCATCGGTGGCACGGCTTTTGCGACACGGGTAATTGCTTCGCCCACCCCGCCGTCGGAATCTGCTGTCCCAAGTGAATTGCCCGCCGTATCGGTATTCCGGTGGCGGGCGAGTTTGGCTCATGCCGGGATTTTCCGCGGGACGCGGTGGAATGGGCGGGGACATCCAGCGTCGCGGTGGGATCGATTGCGCCGGCCTCTGGAACATTGGCGATATGTTTTCTTATGTGTCATGCCGACGAGGACGCAGCGATGGATGTGTCTGCCTGGTGGGTCTTGGGAGCCTTTTTGGTGGGAGGCTACGCGGGCGCATTGCTGGTCGCCCTGATGACTGTGGCGGCGAGCGACGGTGGCAATCCGGCGGAAGGCGTCGAGGGCACGAGTGCCCGATGGAGCGTGTGACGCGGTGCTGACCAGGCTACGCGCACCACTGCCCGCGGCGCTGTTCAACACTTCCGTTCCGCGCCAGATCGCCCAAGCCCACGTTCGAGGAAGTTCCCGATCCAGCGTTCCGCCCGGAACCGCGTGCGCCTTTGCTCGGTCGGCATGCGCCGACCGCCGACCCTGCCAGTGTCACGTCAATCCGGCGGTTGCGATGCCCGGTGTTGATCCTCATTACGTTGACAGCAGCCACCGCGCTCGCCGCACAGACAATCGAACCGGTGGCGACCACGCCCGTCTTGCCGGCGATCTTCCACACATCGGCCAATTGTCGCGATCGTGATCTTCACTATTGTGCCGCAGTGGCATGGATGTTTCTCGCCAAACCATCCTGACCGGGCGCAACGTTGATCAAAACTCGACCGGTGATCCACGCCATGCCGCGTCTCGCGGTCGCGCGCGGGCGAGCGCCTCACCGGCGCCGCACCACCCCTCGCAGGCGTTGCGCCCAGGGCGCCGGCGCCAGAAATTGATGAAACCTTTGCACTTCGCATAAAGGCGAAAAAACCGGAGCACATCGCGGCGCTCCGACAAGCTCGGCGGATGATGGCTGCACACGAGCTTGTCGTCGGTCATGCCGCGATCGGTCAGGCTCACTGCACCCCAAGGCTTGACCCGCAGGCGCGTACCGAAACGCAATCGTGGCCCCAGCACCAAGGCGTCCAGCAGGTCACCCTCGAGGCCGATGTAATTCGGTACCGAGCCGTAATTGAACGGGCACGGCAAAGGCGAAATGAAATCGACGCGCCCCGTGGACCCTCGCTTGATGAAACTGCCTCGCGGCACCTCGATCACCACGTCAAGGTACGGCGGATCGGAAGCAAACATGCGCGCGGGTATCCGTCGTTTTGGTAAAAATGAAATGCTCGCTCACCGGCGGCCAAACAAAAGCGGCTCGCCGATGGACGAGCCGCTGCAGGAAATTGGTGGCGAACCAGGGACTCGAACCCCGGACCAAAGGATTATGATTCCTCTGCTCTAACCAGCTGAGCTAGTTCGCCAAAGGGAGCCAATTATAGGCGAAGCGCGGCACGCCGGTCAAAGTCCGCCGGCGGCAAGTCCGC
>JANXZT010000183.1 GCA_025355395.1 Betaproteobacteria bacterium | reverse complement strand
CCGCGCCCGCACACACGTGGGTCGGCGAGTCGCCGCTTCTGGTGTTGATGATCGGCTACACGCTCATCGGCCTGTTCGTGCTAGCGCTCCCGCTCGCGCTGCATTGACGGACGAACGCTGGTTCGTGGCTGCACTTCGGGTGGGAACCGTCGGCCCCGGCGTACGCATTCGATCAGCGCATCGCCTGGCGGCCAAGCACCCGCACGCACAACTTACCCACTCATCCTGCGACTGGATACACCAAGCGAAATTGAATGCGCGAAGCGCGGCGGCATCGTCCCTACGTACTCGAGATACTTTGAGTGCACTCGCGTAGAACAGCGCTCAGCGCATCAACTCGCGGATGAGTTGAGCGCGTATTGTTCGAAATCTCCGCACGAATTATGCGGCAAGTCATTCGTAGCAATTCAGGAGGCCGCCGAGTTTTGATCGGCCACCGATGGTTTGATTTTGGCTCTCCACGACCGCGCAAGGCGTGATCAGTGCATTGCCCAACCCACGAAGATTTCGCTCAAGACGGCGCTGCATGTCGACGCGCACGACATGCAGGTAACCGCCGCGCTTTCACGCGACAATCGTCGAGCATGCGTTGGCCCCCCACCGCATTCCAGCGCACTGGTGCGCAGTACAGCTAAGTGCGTGCGTGCACACGATTTGCACACGCCGCTTCGCAAGCGATTGATGTTGAGTGTGAATCCTACCGATCCATCATCGGGGCCACGCATAATCGGTGCGATAAGTCATTAATTCGCTTGAGGTTTTCGACGCTCGGTCGGTCCAACAAACCATTGGAGCGATTGGTCATTTTATCGCCATGCGAGGACGACCGCGTTCGCCGAGCCACGGCTAAGTACTCGCAAGTTGGGAGTCGAATTCGCCTGCGTGCGTTGTCAGTGCACACGTAGCGCACACGATTTGGCCATCCCGTGCGCGCTCGCTACTACCCTGGAAAATCCCCAGTGGCCGGTTTCGACCCAAAGCGGAAACAGCGACTACCCGAAAGCGGTCGTGTGCGTTCTTTCCTTGCAAGCCGGCGGTGCCGTCGTGGACTTGCCCGGCCGCTGGGTCGCACGACTGGAGCAACCAGCGGACCGGCAGTGCGGTATGAGGCACGCGCTCCGCGTCGCGCTTGCACTGCCAGCTCTGCTATCCTGATCCCATCCGTCGACGCGGTTCGCCATGACGCCGCCACGCCGAAGCCCTCGACGCCAGGAAGCCGCGATGTTCAAAGACGATGTATTCGACTCGAACCATATGCTCGACCTGATGCGGCGTAACCTGCTGCGAGCGGGTGTGGGCGCGCTTTTGCTCGGCGTCGTGCCCCGAGCCGTCTTGGCCCAAACCGCCAATGGCGGAAAGATGAAGATCGGCGTGATCGGCTCGGGCCGCCTTGGCGGCGCCGTGGGGTCGCTCTGGGTGAAAGCCGGTCACGACGTGCTGTTCTCGTCGCGCCATCCGGAGGAGCTCAAGGACCTGGTCGCCGGGCTGGGCCCGTTGGCGCGGGCCGGTTTTCCACAGGAAGCCGCCAGCTTCGGCGATACCGTCCTGATCGCGGTCCCTTACGGGGCGCTTCCGCAGGTCGGTCGAGATCTAGCCCCGACGCTCAAGGGTAAGGTCGTGCTGGATGCCTGCAATGCGGTCCCGAGTCGGGATGGCGCGATCGCCGAGGAGGCGAAGGCTAATGGCATCGGCATCACGTCCCAGAAATATCTGCCTGGCACACGCTTGGTGCGCGCTTTCAATACGCTGGGCGCCTCCATCTTGAGGCGCGAAGCCAACCGCTCGGAGCCGCGCATGGCCATCCCCATCGCCGGGGATGATGCCGATGCGCTCAAAGTTGCGGCGGCGCTGGTGCGCGATGCCGGCTTCGATCCGGTGATTGTCGGACCCTTGGCGCGTGCAACAGAATTCGCGATGGGTGCACCGGGCTACGGCCAGCAGGTAACAGCCCCGGAACTCAAGCGAAAGCTTTCGCTTGAGCCGTAGTTCGTCGTGACGTCGTCCCCCTCGAGGATGTACCGCCTGGTCGCGCGGGCGGTGCCCGTGACGACGAACGAGCTGCGCGCCCTGCTGTGGTCCTTCGCGTACTTTTTCACGCTCCTTGCCGGCTACTACGTGTTGCGGCCATTGCGCGACCAGATGGGCATCGCCGGCGGGGTGCGCAACCTCCCGTGGCTGTTTACGGCCACCTTTGTCGTCCTGCTCGTATTGCAGCCCGTGTACGGCGCGCTCGTCGCGCGCCTGCCGCGCAGCCGGTTCATTCCGATCGTGTACCAATTTTTCGTGATGAACATCGTGCTGTTCTGGCTTATGCTGATGCTCGGGCTACACACGGTCGTTGTGGCACGGGTGTTCTTCGTCTGGGTCAGCGTTTTCAATCTGTTCGCGGTGACGGTGTTCTGGTCCTTCATGGCCGATCTCTTCACCAGCGAGCAGGGCAAGCGCCTGTTCGGCTTCATCGGTGCGGGCGGCACCGCCGGCGCATTGCTGGGCCCGGTGATCACCATCGTCCTTTCGATTCCGCTCGGCCCGGTAAACCTGCTGATCGCCGCTGCGATCTTCCTCGAGGCGGCGATCTTTTGCGTGTACCGTCTCGAACGGGCATCGAGGCTCCCGCCGCGCGAGAACGCTATGCCCGCGACGGTGCCGTCGGCAGCCGATAACCGATTGGGCGGAAGCGCGTTTGCGGCCTTGGCCGAAGTCGCGCGCTCACCGTACCTGCTCGGCATCGCAGCTTGGGTAAGCCTGCTCTCGTTCGGCGGCACATTTCTGTATTACGAGCAGGCCAACATCGTCGCGGCCAACATCCCCGACCGATCGTCGCAGACGCGCCTGTTCGCCAGTATCGATCTGGCGGTCAGCATCCTGACGCTTGCGACGCAGGCGTTCGCGACGGGCAAGCTGATCGCGCGGTTCGGGGTCGGTCGTGCGGCCGCCGCGCTGCCTGCGCTCTACGTCGGCGGCTTTGCCATCCTGGCGCTCATGCCCGGCGTGGCCGTGGTGCTGGTGCTCCAGGTGCTGCAACGGACGATGAACTTCGCCATTGCCAATCCTGCACGGCAGGTGTTCTTCACGGTCGTCAACCGGGAGGAAAAATACAAGGCGAAGAATCTCATCGACGTCGTCGTGTTCCGCGGCTCGGATGCGCTTTACGGCTGGGTGTTCGACAGCTTGCAGGCGATCGGCCTCAAGCTCGGGATCATCGCGCTGTGCGCGATTCCGGTCGCGCTCGGCTGGACCCTACTCTCC
Organism: Betaproteobacteria bacterium; assembly: GCA_025355395.1. Lineage (GTDB taxonomy): Bacteria > Pseudomonadota > Gammaproteobacteria > Burkholderiales > Casimicrobiaceae > CAIWHR01. Next base: position 2,434 of record JANXZT010000183.1, on the reverse strand, counting down.
GCGGCGCTGGGGCGAACTCATGAGCGCCTGGTCGTCGACATCAGCATGCAGGACGCTACGAAAACGACATGACCGATCATTTCTTGATGTCGCGGCGGAAGCTCATGACCCGCGCGGTGCAACTCGCGGCCGCTTCCGCATTGCCAGTGCGGGCTCTCGCCCAGGCTGATCCAGGCGCCCTTCTCCTGCGTCTCATCCCCGGCACCAGCGAACCGCTGCCGAGCGTGGGGCTTGGCACTGCGAGCGTGTTCGACGTCGGCACCGATCCTGCCAAGCGCGCCGAGCTCGGCCAGGTCGTTCAGACGCTGATCGCGGGCGGCGGCCGCATCATCGACACCGCTTCGACCTACGGCAGTGCTGAGAGCGTGCTCGGGGACCTGCTCTCATCGGACGAGCGGCGGTCCAAAATTTTTCTCGCCACCAAGCTCGAAGCCCCCGATGCGATCGAGCTCAGGCACTCCCTCCAGCAATTGCGCACTGAAACCGTCGACTTGCTCCAGCTTCACAACGTGCGCAACGGCAAGCAATCGTTAGCGCAGTTCCGCGAGTGGAAGGCGCAGGGCATCTGCCGATATGTCGGGATCACCTCGACCTTTCACAGCGATTTTCCGGCGCTGGAAGAAGTGTTGCGGCGAGAGAAACCGGATTTCGTGCAATTCGACTATTCGCTCGACAACCGGGAAGCCGAGAAGCTTCTGTTGCCATTGGCCGAGCAGAACAATGTTGCGGTGTTGACCGCGCTTCCGTTCGGCCGCGGACGACTGTTCCGCGCCGTGCGCGGCAAGCAACTTCCGGAATGGGCCAAAGAAATCGAGGTTCGTAGCTGGGCGCAATTCTTCCTCAAGTTTCTGCTGGGCGATGCTCGGGTCACTGCGGTCATTCCGGGCACGGCCGATCCTGCGCACATGGCGGACAACCTTGGGGCGGGGCGAGGAAGAGTTCCGGACGCGCGCCTTCGTGAGCAAATGGTGCGATTCGTGGAGCATTTGTGAGGCATCGGGCGGAAACGCAAGTTTCGATGCAGGCGCAAAGGCCCGCAGCGAAAATTCTCCGGCACTCTGGTCCGTGAGTATGTTTCGCATGGATTCGCGTACAGCAACGCCGAGGCAGTTCGTCCATGGGGGAATGGATGCATGACGGAATGAAATGATCTAAAACAGCGATTCGACTCTGACGTGTAAGGACCGACTCGTCCCCAGACAACACCACGCCTGAGGGCAATTTGGCTGCTCCGGTCAGTGCGCGTCCGTTTCGGATGACTGCGGCTGCTCGCGAACCACACGCCTGACGTTCTGCACCCCTCAGCCTGTGTGGTTGCGGCCGCTCTCGAATGTCGCGCGACGCCGTGGCGCGAACGTCCGCTCTTGGCCGCACTGGGACGTTCGCGATCGGGCTGAGGTCGACCCAATCCAGCCACTCGCGTTGCCCGAAAGCAGCCCTTCAACGAATGAACCTAAACAGCATCGCGCGGACGGTATGCCATTTATCTGGCGCATTGAAAGAAACTCGCTACGCCATCACTGAATTACTTCATCCGCGCGCAGCAGTAGCGATTGCGGGATCGTCAGGCCAAGCGCGTTGGCGGTCTTCAGGTTTACAAGGAGGTAGTACCTGTTCGGCTGCTCCACCGGCAGCTCACCCGGCTTTGCCCCTTTGAGAATCCTGTCGGCATAGACGCCTGCCCGCCGAAAGCTGTCGGCGATGTCCGGCCCGTACGACATCAGTCCCCCGTCTCGTACGACGAGACCAATCTCGTACATGGCGGGAACGCGATGTGCTGCCGCAAAGTCAAGGACCCGCCTCCGGTTGAGAATCGTGAGCGCGTCCGTTACCAAGAACAGCGCATCGGGACGCTCCCGAGTCATCGCCGAAAAGGCCACCTCAAAGTCATCAGGCTCCCGCACGCCCAGCGGCTGGATGGTCACGCCGAGCACGCCTGAGGCTTTCTCGATCTCCCGATAGCGAAGCGTCATTGAGTGATCGTCCGCATTCCAGAGCACGGCGATGCGCGAAGCCTTCGGCACCGCTTCCTTGAGGAGTTCCAGCCGCTTCGCGCTTAGCTCCGTTGCCTGATCGGAGATTCCGGTGATGTTTCCACCTGGCCGGGCGAGGCTCGCGATCAACCCGATGCCCACGGCATCGCCGGCGCCGACGATGACAATGGGGATGGTAGCGGTCGCTCCCTTGGCAGCCTCGGCGGCCGGGCCGCCCTGTGTCACGATCAGGTCGACCTTGAGCCCCACCAGCTCCGTTGCCAGTCCAGGAAGCCGATCGCTCTTGGCTCCAGCCCACCGGCCCACATAGCTGATGCTCGTCCCGTCCACGTATCCGAGCTCTTGGAGCGCCTGCCGCAGCGCAGCCGGTGGAGCACCATCTGCTGTGCGGGCGGCGCCCGACAGAATGCCTATGCGCCAGACCTTCGCTGGCTTCTGCG
>JANXZT010000037.1 GCA_025355395.1 Betaproteobacteria bacterium | reverse complement strand
GTTCCAGAACACTCCGGCGGCTTTTGCTGTCGGTTACTGACAACGCTTGATCGGACAACAACCAGGTGCGTTCCCTGTTGCGCTGAATGTGCGCAGTGGGGTTTTAGGAGAGGGTCGCAGTGCTGTCGGACCAAGGGATCTATTTTTTTCGCGAGGGCACCAACGGCCGCCTGTACGAGGCATTGGGCTGCCATTTATTGGACTCTCCTCTGAGCCCCCAGGGAAGTTCCCCTGGCGCCCGCTTCGGGGTGTGGGCGCCAAACGCCGCCAGCGTCGCGGTCATCGGCGACTTCAATGGATGGGACGGGCGGGTGCACCCGCTTAGCCCCCGCGCGGATGGCTCCGGATTGTGGGACGGCGAATTCCCCGGGATCAAAAGGGGGCAGGCGTACAAGTACCGCATCGTCAGTGCCCGCGGCGGCGCGGTGCTCGACAAGGCCGATCCCGTCGCGTTTCTTGGTGAGTGCCCGCCGCATACGGCATCGCGCGCGTGGTCGCTCGAATACGCCTGGAACGATCACGACTGGATGGCCGGGCGCGCGCGCCACAACGCGCTGGACGCGCCGATGGCGGTCTACGAGCTGCATTTGGGATCGTGGCGCCGCGATGCCGACCACAACTTCCTTGGTTACCGCGCTGTCGCGGCACCCTTGGCGGAATATGTCCTCGCCCTGGGCTTCACCCACGTCGAGCTGATGCCCATCACCGAGCACCCGTTCTACGGCTCGTGGGGTTACCAGACGACCGGCTATTTTGCCCCAACGGCGCGGTACGGCACGCCGCAGGATTTCATGTATCTCGTCGATGTGCTGCATCAAAACGGGATCGGCGTGATCCTCGACTGGGTGCCGTCGCATTTTCCCAATGATCCGCACGGCCTCGCCTCGTTCGACGGCACGCATCTCTATGAGCACGCCGACCCGCGTCAGGGGTTTCACCCGGAGTGGAGCAGTTGCATCTTCAACTACGGCCGCAACGAAGTGCGCGCCTTTCTGCTTTCGAGCGCGCTGTTCTGGCTCGACCGCTACCACATCGACGGCTTGCGGGTGGATGCCGTCGCGTCGATGCTCTACCTCGACTACGCGCGCGAATCCGGAGAATGGATTCCCAACGTCCATGGCGGCAAGGAAAACCTTGAAGCGGTTTCGTTCCTGCGCATGCTCAACGAAGCGGTGTATCGCGACTATCCGGAGACGCAGATGATCGCGGAGGAATCGACGTCGTGGCCGATGGTGTCGCGTCCCGTGTTCGCCGGCGGGCTCGGCTTTGGCATGAAATGGAACATGGGCTGGATGCACGACACGCTCGATTACATGCACCAGGACCCGATCAATCGCAAATACCACCAGGACCGGCTGACTTTTTCCCTCTGGTATGCCTTCACCGAGAATTTCGTCTTGGCGCTCTCGCATGACGAGGTGGTGCACGCCAAGGGTTCGCTGATCGGCAAAATGCCCGGCGACACGTGGCAGCAGTTTGCCAACCTGCGTTTGCTCTTCGGCTACATGTGGACGCATCCGGGCAAGAAGCTGCTCTTCATGGGTTCAGAGTTCGGCCAACGCCGCGAGTGGGCGCACGACAGCGCGCTCGAATGGTCGGTGCTGCAATATCCCGAACACTCGGGACTCAAGCGCTGGGTCGCGGATCTCAATGCGCTGTATCGCGCCGAGGCGGCGTTGTACACGCGCGATTTCGAGCCGGCCGGGTTCGAATGGATCGACAGCAGCGATGCCGCCGCCAGTATTCTTGCGTATCTGCGTCGCGGCGTAAGCGGTACGCCGCTGTTGGTGGTATGCAATTTCACGCCGGTCATTCGCACCCATTACGTGGTCGGCGTGCCTGGTGGCGGGTTCTGGAAGGAGCTTCTCAACAGCGACGCGTCGCTTTATGGCGGCAGCGGCGGCGGCAACTTCGGCGGGGTGACCGCCGCGCCGGTACCGTCCCATGGCCGTTCGCATTCGCTCATGCTCACCCTGCCGCCACTGAGCGTCCTGATCATGAAGGCCGACATTGCAATGGCAGCCGACCGCAGGACAACATGAGCGGCCCACGACTTCCGGTGGAAGGGCGCGTTCGCGCCGTGATAGAGGGCATCGCACCCGCGGTGGATGGCGGACGTTTTGCCATCAAGCGCATCGCCGGTGATCAGGTCACGGTCGAGGCCGATTGCTTTACCGACGGCCACGATCAGATCGCCTGTCTCCTGCTCTGGCGCCGCGCCGAAGTGTCCGGCTGGAACAGCGTACCGATGGCCCCGCTCGGCAACGACCGCTGGCGCGCCGTGTTTACGGTCGACGCGCCCGGCAGCTATCGCTATACCGTCACCGCGTGGGCCGACGCGTTCCTGTCGTGGCGGTACGATCTTGCCCGCCGCGTAGATTCGGATGACCTGCGCATCGCCGCGCGCATCGCCGCCGAGTTACTCACCAATACGGCGCAGCGCGCCAATGCCGCCGGCCGAGCCAGCAACGACGATGCGGCGCGGCTGTCGCGCTGGGCCGCGGATTTGCGCGAGTTGCGCTCACCCGAGGAAATCCGGGCGCTTGGGCTCGACCCCCTGTTGGCGCAAACGGCAAACCGCTATCCCGACCGCCGTTACGCGGTGACCTTTCCGGTTGAATTCCCGGTCACGGTCGACCGTTTGCGGGCGCGCTTTTCGAGCTGGTACGAGCTCTTTCCGCGCTCCTGCAGCGACACCCCCGGCGAACACGGGACGTTTCGCGATTGCGAAACCCGGCTGCCGCACATCGCGCGGATGGGATTCGACGTGCTCTACCTGCCCCCGATTCATCCCATCGGACGCGAGCGCAGGAAAGGCCGCAACAACACACTCGATGCGACGACCGCCGACGTGGGCAGCCCGTGGGCCATCGGCGCGGCCGAAGGCGGCCATACCGCAATTCACCTTGCGCTGGGCACGCTGGCGGACTTTCGTCGGTTGCTCGCAGCCGCCAAGTCGTACGGCATCGAAGTGGCGCTCGACATTGCCTTTCAGACGGCGCCCGACCATCCCTATGTGAAAGAGCATCCGGCATGGTTTCGCCGCCGCCCGGATGGCAGCGTGCAATACGCGGAGAATCCGCCCAAGAAATACCAGGACATCTATCCATTCCACTTCGAGACCGACGACTGGCAGGCGCTCTGGCGCGAGCTGGCGGGCATTTTCACGTTCTGGATCGGCGAAGGGGTGCAGATCTTTCGCGTGGACAATCCGCATACCAAGCCGTTTGCGTTCTGGGAGTGGGCGATTGCCAGGTTGAAGCAGGAGCACCCCGAAGTCATCCTGCTCTGTGAAGCGTTCACGCGTCCGAAGGTGATGCATCGCCTGGCGAAGCTCGGGTTCACGCAGTCATATACGTACTTCACCTGGCGCAACACCAAGCAGGAATTGACGGATTACTTTACCGAGCTGACCCAAGGCCCCAGCCGCGAATACTTCCGCCCCAACGTCTGGCCGAACACTCCGGACATACTGCCCGAAGCGCTGCAGTTCGGCGGCCCCCCCGCGTTCGTGGCCCGCCTCGTGTTGGCGGCTACGTTGTCTGCGAACTACGGCATTTATGGACCCGCCTACGAGCTCCTGGAGCATCTGCCGCGTGAACCAGGCAGCGAAGAGTACCTGCATTCTGAAAAGTACGAGCTCAAGTCGTGGAACCTGGAGCGCCCTGGCAACCTCTCCGAGCTCATCACGCGCGTCAACCGCGCCCGCCACGACAACCCCGCATTGCAATCGGGTGCGGGACTCCGCTTCGTTTCGACCGACAATGAAAAGCTCCTCTGCTTTGCCAAAACGGACGTCGACGCCATGCTCGCGGACGAGCCGCCCAATGTGGTGATCGTGGCCGTGAACCTCGACTTCCATCATCGTCAATCGGGTTGGGTGCAACTCGATCTCGCCGCACTGGGTCTCGATCCGGCCGTGCCTTTCCAGGTGCACGATCTACTGACCGACGCGCGTTACCTGTGGCATGGCGCGCGCAATTACATCGAGCTCGATCCCGATCGTATCCCGGCTCACGTCTTTCGCGTCCGTCGGCGCGGCAAGAGCGAGCACGATTTCGATTATTTCGAATAAAGCGTCGAAATCGGCATATGGACTCCGGCGCACC
>JANXZT010000036.1 GCA_025355395.1 Betaproteobacteria bacterium | reverse complement strand
CCACGTGCCTGGCATCTGCGATACGGTTCCGACCATCACTGCCGGCGTCGATCCCCCGACGGTGGGGGCAGGCGAACCTGGCGCGTGACACGCCGCCGAGTTGTTCTTGGGCGGGGGCGTTGATGCGGGCGAGGTTCGCCTGCCCCCACCGTCGGGGGATCGACGCCGGCAGTGATGGTCGGAACCGTATCGCAGATGCCAGGCACGTGGAGCCTTCCCTCTTGCGTTGGGTGGGATATGCGGCGGATTACTTCGGTGGCCGTGGTCGTTGGTACCCTCACCGCAGGTGACCTTAACACCGTGTTACGGAGGCTTGGCGCCATCTCCGGCTACCCGGGGACACGCTATTGGTCCGTCACCGACGGCCAACTGGAGTCGTTGATAGTCGACGCTTTTGCCGTCGACTCTGCGAAGTTCGAAAAAAGGAGACCCGATTTCCTGCCCACCGAGTTTGAGGTAGGCAGCGACCTCGTGTTCTCCGAGCACGACAATCGCCTGCCGAATCCTGCTTTTTATCGCATGCGCGTGATCGAGCGCAGCCAGACCCAGATAGTCATCGACATATCCAATATCAACGTGGTAAAGCGGCTAATGTTCACCCTACTTGAGCCGGGAGATTTGCACACTGCCCTGTTCATCTCCCGATCCGCTGACGGCAGCCTCACCTGTTATGCCGTATCCGGATTGCATACCGCCGGCATGTCGAAACTTCTCGAAAACCCGCGCTCCCATTTGAATCGCCTTCTCGCGCTGTACGGGCATATCAGCGGCATCGACGTCACCACCCTACCGTGGGCGAAATAGTCGCGTAAGAGTCGAAGTTCAAGTTTCGGCAAGGAGGGTGAATATGACCCGCAACCCCGTCGACTCCGGCGTGGCGTCCGCCCATATTTGTCCGCCGTGGAGCGAAATGATGCTCCGGCAGATCGCCAATCCCAGGCCGCTGCCATTGTCTTCGACATTGCTCGGGCCGGTGAGGCGAAAAAAACGCTCGAAAATTCGCTCGCGCAGCTCCGCCGCCACTCCGGGACCCTGATCGTCCAATGATACACGCCAGACTCCGCCCTCCATCACCGAGCGCAGCGTCACTGTCCCCCGCGGCGGAGATGCGTTCAGTGCATTCGCGAGAAGATTCAACAACACTCGCCGCAACCAACGCGGCTCGACCAGCACTCTGCCCGCGCCTTGATGAGAATGAATATATTGCAGACCGCGATGTTCCGACAGCACCTTCGCGTCTTGACTGAAGCTTGCAATCAGGACCCCGGGATCATGCGCCACCAGGTGCAGATCAATGTCACGCGCCTCGGCGCGCGATAGAAACAATAGCTCCTCGATGATTTGACTGAGTCGGGCAATTTCCTCCAACTGCATATGCACCGGCTCTTCGTTTGCCGCATCGAGATTGCCGTGCACCAGGAGCTTTTCCGCCTGCAGGCGGATCAGCGATAGCGGCGTCTTCAATTCATGCGAAGCTTGGGCTGTGAAGCGTCGAATTTGATCGAACGCCGACTCCAGGCGATCGAACATTTGATTCAGCAGCTGCGCGAGCTCGGATATCTCATCGCGCACGGATGCCACCGGGATGCGTTCGCTCAAGTTATCCGAGCTGATATGGTTGGCCGTGTCGCGAATCAGGCGCACCGGGCGCAGAGCCAGCCGGCTCAATCCGAAGCCGACCCCGACACTGACCGCGACCATCACCGAGAGCATCCAAATACAGATCTCGCTGTAGTCACGCATGGTTTGGCGCACGCTATCGAGCGGTGTCGCTATGGTCACATCGAACGGGCCTAGGATGAATTCGCCCACCCGCAGTTCGCCGATGTCCAAAAGTTTTGCATTGAACACGCGCTTGCCGCGTACGTCGGGAATGGGTAAGCCGCGCAAGTTCGTGGAATAGAAGACCGGGCGTACCGGGCCGCTGGGGTCGTCGATGGTGATGAAAAGGAGCACCGAGGAGAAATCGCTGGTTTCCCGGATGCGGGCATCGATGAGATGCGCATCGAGGCCGGCAAAGTCTTCCCCCAGGTGCGCCCGAATCTCGGCAAACTGCGCCTTGTTCAAAAGATCGAGGTCGCGGATCAGCTGATTCTGCAGCAGGTAATAGCCGGCGACGAACAGGCACACCAATGTCAACGTCGCCGCGCCGGCGTACCAAAGCGCCAGCCTCGCGCCGATCGATCTCACAGCAGCTGGTAGCCGACGCCGCGCAGAGTCTTGAACACCGGCGGCCCCGGAATG
>JANXZT010000002.1 GCA_025355395.1 Betaproteobacteria bacterium | reverse complement strand
GCTCACGTAGTCGACGATCGCGCCGCGCGCGCGCAGCGTTTCTCCCAATTGCTCGCGCCCGTCATCGCCGCGAAAGATGATCACGCGTTTTCCCGCAGGATCCATGAACTCCGGCAAGGCGAGCAGTCCATCGCTGTCCTGTCGGTCGAGCGGCACCCGCAGTTCGGCGATGCCGGCCGCCGCGAGCGCTTCGGCCGTGCCAGCGCCCGGCGCGAACGCTACCAGGTGCCGCGGCCAATGGCGCGGATCGGGAACGCCATATTCCACGGCATTGGCGGACACGAACACGGCGTAATCGTACTGGGCAACCTCGCGCTGCACGCGTTGGAGCGCATCGGGTTCGGCCGGCGGCAGGATCACAATCGCCGGAAACACTACGGAAGTGCCGCCGATGGCTGCGATTTTTTGGGCGAAACCGCCGGCTTGACGTGCCGGCCGGGTGATGAGAATGCCGGCGCCCCGCAGTGGACCGTTCATCGGCGTCGATGCACGGATCGCGGGCGGGAGGACGGCCGGTGCAGCGGCACTTCAGTCGCCGGAAAGACGAGCCGCCCCGCGCGCACGAAAATCATCGGCCAAGCTGCGGCCAAGTGTATCGGCCTGTTCCTGATTTTCGACCACGGCCGCTTTCGACCCGCGCAGAATTTCGCTGCCATCGCGACTCGCGAGAAACCCGCGCAGCCACAACTCCCCCATGCGCTCCACGGCATGCGCCGCAATGGGCGTGTTGCAGTTGCCGGCCAAGGCCCGCGAAAAAGCCCGCTCGGCCGTGGTGGCGAGGGTGGTGGGCGCATCTTCAAGTGGGTGTAGTGCGGCAATCAGATCCGCCCGATCGGCACGGCATTCGATCGCGAGCGCACCCTGGCCCACCGCTGGGAGGCTCTCTTCCGGATCCAGGGTGTAGGCAATGCGGGCGCCGAAACCCAGGCGCTTCAAGCCGGCGGCGGCAAGCACGATTGCGTCATAGCGGCCTTCGTCGAGCTTCCGCAGCCTGGTGTTGACATTGCCCCGCAGCGCCTCGATGCGCAGCAGAGGATCGCGTTCGCGCAACTGGACTTCGCGCCGCAGGCTCGACGTGCCGATGCGCGCACCTCCGGGCAAGGCGGCAAGATCCAAGTAATGATTGGAGACGAGCGCATCGCGCGGGTCTTCGCGGGCCATGATCGCGGCGAGGGCAAAACCTTCCGGCATGTCCATCGGCACATCCTTGAGCGAATGCACCGCAAGGTCGGCCCGTCCTTGCGCCATGGCGACTTCGAGCTCCTTGATGAAAAGGCCCTTGCCGCCGATGTCGGAAAGCGCCCGGTCGAGCACGCGGTCGCCTTGGGTGGTCAACCCCAGCAGGGTGACTTCGCACGCCGGATATAATTCGACAAGACGCGCTTTGACGTGCTCTGCCTGCCAGAGGGCGAGGGGCGATTCGCGCGTGGCAATGACCAGCCGGCGCGGGGATTCGGAAGCCATGGGACGCGAGCGAGGGAAAACCATCGAGCCGGTCGGGACGGCTGCCGCACCGTCAACGCGGCGCCGGATGTTGCGATGGATTCTAGCATGCGCGGCGATGCCTCCTGTCGCTTTCGCCGTGGGGGCCACCCGCGCGCCGGCCGGACATCGCTTCAACCTGCCCGCCGCGCGGAATCTTGGGAGCGATGGCGTCCGCAGCGCCGCCGAGCGGATTCCCGTGCTGCTCTTCTTCGATCGCAGCGATTGCCCTTATTGCGAGCGCGCGCTGCGCGAATTTCTGGTGCCCATGGCGAACAACGCCGAGTGGTCGGCGCGGGCGGTTTATCGTCAGGTGGAGATTGACGGAGTGGAGCCACTGATCGACTTCGCCGGCAGCCGAACCACCCATCGCGAATTCGCCGGTCGGCACAACATCCGCCTAACGCCGACCATCTACGTCGTGGATGGGCACGGCAACCCGCTGGGACAGCCCCTGGTGGGTCTCATGACGGTCGATTTCTACGGCGCCTACCTCGAAGAAGCCATCAACGCAGCCACCACCCGCTTGCGCGGGTCGAGCGAAAGCAAATCTTGATGTTCGCGAATGTGAATGCCGCGTGCAATGACGGTCAGGATTGCCAACGAAATCCGGCTTTACTATGCGTCATTCCCGCGCACGCGGGAATCCATTTTTGGTCAAGATGGGTCCGATGCAAAAGCAAAATGGGTCCCTGCTTTCG
>JANXZT010000548.1 GCA_025355395.1 Betaproteobacteria bacterium | reverse complement strand
TTCGCGTTCGCCTTGTTTTATAAAGTCGCGAACACGCTGGCGCTGTCAATCGCTCACTAGCGGTCCCAAGTCCGTAAGCTCGCTGGTCGGATCGCCAACGATCAGCTTGTCGTAAGCGTCCGGGCAAGACCGTCTTGAATTGACTGTGATCCTCGCCGAAGATGGTGTCCACCATGAAGATAGTGGACACCAAGAAGCGTGCATCACGACCGGCATTCGCCGGTGGGGTTCGCATTAACCGCACGGGTCGGCGAACCTATACGCTGGATTACAAGCTCGAGGTCGTGAAGCAATGCTGCGGGCCGGGTGTGTCGGTGGCGGCGGTCGCGTTAGCACACGGCATCAACGCCAACCTGGTCCGCCGGTGGATTGTTCGTCACCAGTCCGCGCTGCTAAATCCCACGTCAAAGCTGCGGGCCGCCCTGCTTCCGGTAACCATCGACGCAGCGGCGGTACCGGCGGAAGGGCGAGCAGACAATCCGGTCGAAGCAGCAACGAAGCGAAGGCAGCTTGGCGAAGCGACTATCGAGATTGAACTCTACGGTGCGCGTATTCATCTGCGCGGTGGTGTCGATGTGCAGGCGCTGCGCAGCGTGCTCGCCGTGCTCGCGCAGCGATGATTGGCTTGCCGCTGGGTACGCGGGTATGGCTCGCGGCTGGCGTAACCGACATGCGCAAAGGGATGGATGGTTTGGCGGCGCTGGTGCAAACGACGCTCGCCGAGAATCCGTTCTCCGGCCATATGTTTGCGTTCCGCGGCAAGCGCGGCGATCTGCTGAAGCTGTTGTGGTGGAGCGGCGATGGCATGAATTTGTATGTGAAACGTTTGGAGCGCGGTCGCTTTGTGTGGCCGCAGGCCACGAGCGGCACGGTGCATCTTACGAGTGCGCAACTGTCGATGTTGATCGAAGGCATTGATTGGCGCCGACCAATGAGAACAGCACAACCCGAACTTGCGGCGTGAGTGCGTGCGCGCAACATTGGCGTAATATTTTTTGCTGTAGTTGTTCACATGACATGCGCGAGTCGCTAAGAGTCGCTAAAATTCATGCATGCGCACAGCGACCTTCAAAGCTCTTCCGAACAACGTCGTTGGACTGCGCACTCTCGTCATTGATCTCCAGACGCGACTGCAAAGTCGTGACGACGCGTTGCAAGCGCGTGAGGCGCAACTGCAAGCGGGGGAGCAGGAACTCGTGTATCTGCGCACCTGGATCGAGCGGCTCAAGCTGGAGCTCGCGCGGTTGCGGCGGATGCAATTCGGGCGTTCCTCGGAGAAACTCTCCGCCCAAATCGAGCAGCTCGAACTGATTGTCGAAGAGTTTGAGGCGAGCGCGGCGCAGAAGACGCCGGCCGCGGAATCGCCGCGTACGCCGGCGCGCAAACCGGTACGCAAGCCATTGCCCGAGCACCTGCCGCGCGAGACGGTGATCCACGCGCCGGATGCCACCTGCCCGGACTGCGGCACGACGATGCTGCGCCTGGGCGAGGACGTGTCCGAGATGCTGGAGTATGTGCCGGCGCGGTTCAAGGTGATCCGTCAGGTGCGACCGAAGCTGAGTTGCGGAGGTTGCCAACGCATCGTGCAAGTACCCGCGCCGATCCGACCGATTGACCGCGGCCTGCCGGGTCCGGGCTTGTTGGCGCATGTGGCGGTGAGCAAGTTCGCCGATGCGCTGCCGCTCTATCGGCAGGCGCAGATCTATTCGCGCGAGGGTGTCGAGCTGGAACGCTCGACACTTGCCGATTGGTTGGGTGGCGTGGCGCGCCTGGTGCAGCCGCTGGTGGATGCGCTGGGTCGCTACGTGCTGGGTGCGAACAAGTTGCATGCGGACGATACGCCGGTGCCGGTGCTGGAACCCGGGCGCGGCGTAACCAAGACCGGTCGGCTGTGGACGTATGTGCGGGATGATCGGCCGGCGGGCAGCGCCGATGCTCCGGCGGTGTGGTTCCAGTATTCGCCGGATCGCAAAGGGGAACGGCCGCTGGCCCACTTGCAAGACTTTACCGGCGTCCTCCAGGCCGATGGTTACGCTGGCTTCGAGCGCATCTATGCGCGCGGCGATGTTGTGGAAGCAGCCTGTTGGGCGCACGTCCGCAGAAAGTTCTACGACATCTACGTCGCCAATGACTCGCCGATTGCGGCCGAGGCGCTGGCCAGGATCGGGGCACTCTACGTGATCGAAGCCGACATTCGGGGCCGCCCCCCGGACCAACGTAAGGTGGCGCGCCAAGCGCGGGCCGGGCCGTTACTCGATGCCTTGCAGCAATGGCTGCAGACCACGCTGGCCACGGTGTCGAAGAAATCCGAACTGGCGGTCGCGATGCGTTATGCGATCACGCGCTGGGCTGCCTTGGCCCGTTACCGCGACGATGGCGGCATTGAGATCGACAACAATGCGGCGGAGCGGAGCTTGCGCGCGGTTGCGATCGGTCGGAAGAATTACCTGTTCGCCGGTTCCGACGCTGGTGGTGATCGTGCCGCCACGTTCTACAGTCTGATCGGCACCGCCAAACTGAACGGCCTGGACCCGGAAGCGTATCTGCGCGCCGTGCTCGAACGCATCGCCGAGCATCCGATCAACCGCATCGACGAACTACTGCCGTGGAATCTCGTAAGCGCGCCCGCCGTGGAACTGCGGCAAGCCGCGTAGCATCGCGCGGCTGGCGCGGCCAGGTGCCCACCGCTGGCGAATATCGCCGAACTGATCGATAGCGGCGGACAGATCACGCTGGGCGCGATGTATCCGATCAAGTATGTGGTGGCCGTCGCCAACGATGAGCACAACAGCCTGGCGATCCTGCAGCGGAGACCGGGAGAAACCTTGCAGCAGTTGCTCGAACGGCTCGACGCGGCCATCGATCTCGCGTGGACCGCGGATCAAGTCACCGACGAAATCAACACAGCGCCAGCCCGCGCCAAGCAGCGCTGACGCTTCGGGTCAATACGGTATTGCCCGGACGCTTACGGTGAACTTGCAGGCGCTGCAGTTGCTGCTCGATCTCGCGGTCGCACTCGGTCAGCTGCGTGCCATAGAAGTCGAACAGTGCCACCGCCTGCCGCAAAACCCGCGCTTGGCCGGGGCCAGGCGCCACTTTCAGCGCCGCGAGCTTCTTGAGCAGTTCTTGCGGGCTCGGGCCTGCGGGGCGGGCGGGCGCCGGAACCGGCTCCACCCGCGGTGCCTCTGCCGCCACCCGCGCCGC
>JANXZT010000529.1 GCA_025355395.1 Betaproteobacteria bacterium | reverse complement strand
CCATTCGAGATACGAAGGCGTGACATTGCCGGTGTTGGCGAGCTGCAGAACGAGCACGTTCAGGTACTTCTGCTCGATCGTGGTCACGCCTTCTACGCCCGCAAGCGTGACCTGGCGGTGCTCGGTCTGTTGAACGCATGCCAGCGAATACAACGTGTGCAACTCCGTCCACTTGCCTGGAATCCAGGCCTCGCAGCGAAACATCCTGATCTTGGAATCGATCCCGAGGTGCGTGATCTGGCGGGCAATGAGCTCGGGGAAAAGCGCTTGCCACTTCACCTCCTGAGCGTGCTCGATCATGTCCCGCCCATACGCCGCATACGCCCGGCCGAAGCCGTGGGTCAGGTCGAACAACGCCTGCCACAGTTGATGCTCGATCCTGCTCGAGCGGTTGGCATGCTCGATGTATTGCGCCGTCAGCAGGCGCCGCAATTCGCGCGTGCCGGCGTCAGCATGAAGCAGGGCCTGCAACGCACCCGGTGTGCGGCGCGCGTCACGATCGGCGATGTGGCGGAGCTCGGCCAGAAGCTGGGCATGGGTGGCAAGCGGATCATTGGCATTGAATGACGTTAGCCAGCGGTCCACCGCCTTCACATCGGCGAGTGGGTCCTTTCGCGGCTTGCCAAATCCGAACATCGCCACGCGCATTCCTTCGGTTGCTTATGTGTTCGCCCCGCCCCGCGGTGCGCAACAGCGCTCCCCGGGTTGGGCGATATTCGACGCCATCGCGCTCATGCGGATCAAAGCGGGATTCGTGCCGGCTGCAGCGGATGATCACGAATTGCGTAACGATGATCGCGCAAAGCTGCAGGCGCGGCAATAGCCTGTCTGGCCCTTTGGCATGCATCGTGCATGGTACGTCGCGTGCTCCACAGTCCGCCCCGGGCAATGCCTGTGCGGCCGGTGATGGCCGAACCGCGATACGAGTCGACGCGTGCACCCGCCGCGTGGGAGAGATCAAAGCGCGGCCGCGAAGTGACGAAAAACGATAAGGAAGGACGACCATGGGCATCCTGATCAAGGCCCCAACGCCCCGACGCGAGCCGGCGATGTCATTCGATGACACCCCCGGAGCCGTGCATGAGACGCGCAGCGCGCTGCATATCCGCGAAGTGGTGCGGATCACCGGCTTGCGTCGCGAACAACTCTACATGTGGCAGCGTCGCTATGGTTTTCCCTCGCCATTGCGCGATCCCTTCGGCGATCGGGTCTATCCGCCCGAGCAGGTGGCGCGTTTGAAGCTCATCAAGCAACTACTCTCCGAAGGATGGCGCGCGGGCGCCGTGGTGCCGCTCGCCGAATCGGCGCTGCAATCGATGCTGGGGCTGACGATAGAAGATCCAGCGCCCCTGCACCCGGAAATCGAGGCCGCGGCGGCACTCCTCGGGAACCATCGCGTCGGAGAATTGCAGAATCACCTTTCGAAGCTCCTCGTGGGGCAGGGCTTGCGCAAATTCCTGGAATCGACATTGATTCCGCTCAACGAGGCCGTTCATGACCGGGTGGTGCGAGGCGAGATGCAGAACTACCAGGAGCTGCGCTTTGCCGATCTCGCCCAGCGCCTGCTGCGGGACGTAACGCGGCTGGTGCGACCGACGCGGGACGCGCGGCAGGTGCTGCTGGCCACGCCGCCCAACGATCCCAATCAGCTGGGTCTCGCCATTCTCGAGTTGTTGCTTTTCACCGAGGGCGTGAATTGCCTGACACTCGGCGCGGGCGTGCCTGCGCAGGAGATCGCGGGCGCGGCCTCCGCCTATCACGTCGCGGTGGTGGTGCTGCTGTTCGATCGTGGCATTTCCGGCAAGATCGCAGGGCAGGAGATCCGGTCGCTGCGCACCGAATTGCCGGCCGGCATGCCGCTGATCGTCAGCGGACGTGCCGTGAATCTGCTCGCGAAGACCATCCCCGAGGTGTGCACCGCGGCCGATTTCAGCTCGATCATGGCGAGCATGCGCGAAGTCGGCACCCTGTCGTCGGGCGTGGTGAGCGTGGTATTGCCGAAGGAAACCGTGCAGGCGTAAGCTTCGCCGGTGCACTTCCCGCGTTCCTGCGCATCATCCGTTGACTCGGCGCTCGCCATGGCGCCGCCACGCGCCTTGATCTGGTCCCGGCCGCTATGGCATGCGGTGGGGATCGCCTTGGCCGCAGCACTCGCCTACGCAATCTTTCGCGCGTACCAGAATCCCGATCTCGTGATCGAGCTTGGCGCGTGGCGGCTGTG
>JANXZT010000505.1 GCA_025355395.1 Betaproteobacteria bacterium | reverse complement strand
GCGTCCCTGTCCCAACACCCAGTCGCGGTAATCGTCGAGGTCGCCGTCGAAGGGCGCTACCCGGCCGTCAGCCACCAGCCATAGTGTATCCGTGGTCGCGCGCAACAGATGGCGGTCGTGCGCCACTACGATCAGCGCCCCATCGTAATCCTGTAACGCTTCAGCGAGCGCCTCGCGCATCTCGATGTCGAGATGATTGGTGGGCTCGTCGAGCAACAACAGATTCGGGCGCTGGCGCACCAGCAAGGCAAGGGTGAGGCGCGCCTTTTCTCCACCGGAGAAGGTGCGCACCGGCGTCGACGCCATGTCGCCACGGAAGTCGAAGCCGCCGAGAAAGTCCCGCAGCGCCTGCTCGCGTGTTCCGGGCTCCAGCTTTTGCAGATGCCAAAGCGGTGTTTCGTCGCCGCGCAGGGCCTCGAGTTGGTGCTGCGCGAAATAGCCGATGCGAAGTCCCTGCGCAGCGTGGCGCTGACCCTTCGCGAGCGCGAGCATTCCCGCGATCGCCTTGAGCAAGGTCGATTTGCCGGCGCCATTGGGGCCGAGCAGTCCGATGCGATCACCTGACAGGATGCTCCACTCGAGGTTTTTCAGTACGGGCGACGCGCCATAGCCGATGGTTGCGCGCTCGAGTCGCACCAATTGGCGGGCGGCGACGTCGATGGGCGCAAAAGCAAACTCGAATGGGCTGTCGACGTGGGCGGCGGCGATGCGCTCCATGCGCTCGAGGGCCTTGATGCGGCTTTGCGCCTGCTTTGCCTTTGTTGCCTTGGCGCGGAACCGGTCAACGAACGATTGCAGGTGCGCGATCTGCCGCTGCTGCTTTACAAACGTTGCCTGTTGCAAGGCGAGCTGGGCCGCGCGCTCGCGCTCGAATTGCGAATAATTGCCGGTATAGGACTTGAGCTTCTGCGCTTCGAAATGAACGATCATTCCCGCCACTGCATCAAGGAAATCGCGGTCATGGGTGATGAGGAGCAGCGTGCCGGGGTAGCGCGCGAGCCAGTCTTCCAGCCACATGACGGCATCGAGATCGAGATGATTGGTGGGCTCGTCCAGCAGCAGCAGATCGGAGCGACACATCAGTGCCTGGGCAAGGTTGAGCCGCATGCGCCAACCGCCGGAAAAACTCCCGACAGGATCATCGTGCCGATCAGCGCGAAACCCCAGGCCCGAAAGCAGCATGCCGGCACGCGCACGGGCGGAATAGCCGCCGACAGCGTCGAAGCGATGATGAAGCTCCGCCAACGCATTGCCGTCACGTTCGGCGTCACCGGTGTCGTGCTCGGCACGGGCGAGCGCCGCTTCGATAAGCCGCAGCTCCTGGTCGCCGTCAAGCACGAACTCGAGCGCCGGACGGTCGATGGCCGGTGTCTCCTGCGCGACGTGCGCGATAGTCCAGCCAGGCGGCAGGTCGACAGTGCCGGCTTCGGGCAGCACTTCGCCGAGCAACAGCGCAAAGAGGCTCGATTTTCCGGCGCCATTGGGGCCGACGACGCCGACCTTGTGTCCGGCGTGCACGGTGAGCGCCGCGCCGTCGAGCAATCGCTTGGCGCCGCGCGCAAGCACGAGGTTGGTGATGCGCAACACGTGATGATGGTGTCAGCGGAACGGGCGATACACTCGGAACGCACGCTGCATCGCGCTATCGCAATTCGTAGTCGTAATCGATGATGAGCGGCGCGTGGTCGCTGAATCGCCGCGCGGTGTAGATCCTTGCGGCATGCGCCCTGGCGGCGATGCCCGGCGTCGCGATCTGGTAATCGATGCGCCAGCCGACGTTCTTCGCCCACGCCTCGCCGCGGTTCGACCACCACGTGTACTGCTCGGGACGAGGATCGACCTGCCGGAAGACGTCGACAAAGCCAACCTCGGCAAACACCCGCGTCAACCATGCGCGCTCTTCCGGCAGGAATCCGGAATTCCGTTGGTTGCTGCGCCAGTTCTTGAGATCGATCGGCTGGTGCGCAATGTTCCAGTCACCGCACAGGATAATCTCGCGACCGGCGCGACGAAGCTTGCGCAGGTGCGGCAGGAACTCCTCGAGGAAACGAAATTTCGACGCCTGTCGATGCGCTCCGGCAGAGCCCGAAGGCAGGTAGATGCTGATGATCGTAAGCTCGCCAAAATTGGCTTCGAGATAGCGGCCCTCATCATCGAACTCGCAACATCCGAATCCCGTGGTCACGCGCGGCGCGACCCGCGCGTAGAGCGCGACGCCGCTATAGCCCTTGCGCTGCGCGGGATAAAACGAGGAGTGGCTGCGGCGCGGCGCGCGCAGCGGCGCCGGAATGTCCTCGATCGAGCATTTGATTTCCTGCAGACAGGCGACATCCCACGGCTGGCCGCGAACGAGCCAGTGCGCGAGACCCTTCTTATCGGCGGCACGGATGCCGTTGACGTTGAGTGTAATGATTCGCATGGTGATAAAAATTGGCGCTCTTGGCGCGCGAGGACAAGCCGGCGAGTTTACACGCGCGGCGCCGGCTTTCCGGGGCGTCGAGCCGACAGGGCCGGTTATACTTATTACGAGGATTACCGAAATGAGTGACAACTGTTGCAAAACTCCCGTCGTTTCCGGGAAGGTGGGAATCCAGTGTCTTTCGATCGACGCCACTGGGTCCCCAGCTTCGCGGGGACGACGATATCCAGATTTCCTGCGTCACGTATTTTCGTAATCCGCATTAACTATGAACGCCGCGCCCAACGCACCCGATTTTCGCCAGGAATTCCTCGATTTCGCCCTGGCACGCGGAGTGCTACGGTTTGGGGAATTCGTGACCAAGGCAGGGCGGCAAACCCCTTATTTTTTCAATGCCGGATTGTTCAATGACGGCGAAAGTCTCGGGCGGCTGGGCCGGTTCTACGCAGAGGCGCTGCGGGCATCGGGCCTCTCCTGCGACCAGTTGTTCGGCCCCGCCTACAAGGGCATCATCCTGGCGGCGGTGACCGCGGTGGCACTGGCTGAAAAAGGGCAGAACCTGCCGTTCAGCTTCAATCGCAAGGAAGCGAAGGATCACGGCGAAGGCGGAATGGTTGTGGGTGCGTCGCTGCGGGGGCGCGTCCTGATTGTCGACGACGTGATTACCGCCGGCACATCGGTGCGCGAATCGGTGGAACTCATCCGGGCGCACGGTGCGACTCCGGCGGGCGTGCTGATTGCGCTCGATCGCATGGAGCGCGGCCGCGGTGAACGCTCCGCGGTGCAGGAAGTGAGTGAGGATTTTGGCATTCCGGTGATCGCCATCGCGACACTCGAGAATCTAATGTGCTTTATCGGGGACCGCGCCGAACTGGCGCCGTTCAAGGATGCGGTGAATTCATACCGCAAGCGCTACGGTGTAAAAGGAGCAGTGTCAGCGTGATGAACTTCCATTCGCTTCACGAGCAGCAGCGCGCGACCGCAGCAACCACGGCCATCACGGCGGTGCGCAGGCTGATGCGTTCATCCGCCGGGATCGCGGCACGAGGCCTCATTGCGATCGGCCTTGCAGCCGGCAGCGCAACGGCGCTCGCTGCAACCTACAAATGGGTGGATGACCAGGGTGTCGTCCATTACACCGACCAGGTTCCGGCCGACGCGGTGAACAAGGGCAGCGTGGTCATGGGCAAGGATGGCGGCACCTTGCGCAAAGTCGATCCCGCGCCGACTGCCGAACAGCGCCGGGTCAGCGCGCAGGAAGCCGAGCGCAGGAAGCTTGTCGCCCGGCAACAGGAGGATGTGCTGCGGCGCGATCGCGCGTTGGCTGCCTCCTACACCAGTGAAAGCGAAATCGATCTCGCCCGTAACCGCGCACTCAACACGATCGACGCCGTGTTGCAGTCGGCCGGCGCGTACTCCGCACAACTCAACAAGCGCAAGAGCGAGCTCGCGCTCAAGATGGCCACCTACAAGGACAAGCCGGTGCCCAACGTGTTGGAGCGCGAATCCGAGAGCCTCGATGCGGAGCTCGCGCGGCAGGCGGACCTCGTGTCGGCCAAGCGCCGCGAAATGGCGACCGTTAATGCGAGATATGACGCAGACAAGGCGCGGTGGCGGGAGCTGAGCGCACCCAAGACCTCCATCGACAATGCCGTCGCCGTGGGCGCTCCGGTTTCGGCCGGGCCGAAGAAGTAGACAGCCGTTAGCGCCAGCGAAGTCGTAACGCCATAAGGCGGCCGCATGGCCGCTTTTTCGTTCTGGCCGCCACCGCAACGCGTGGCTGCGATAATCAGCCCTTTGCGGCCAAGCAGGAAACCATGGCTCAGTACGTGTACACGATGAACCGCGTGGGCAAGGTCGTCCCGCCCAAGCGCACTATCCTCAAGGACATCTCGCTCTCCTTTTTTCCGGGCGCCAAGATCGGCGTTCTGGGGCAGAACGGGTCCGGCAAGTCGAGCCTGTTACGGATCATGGCGGGCGTCGACACGGAATACGAAGGCGAGGCGGTGCCGATGCCGAACCTGCGCATCGGCTATCTGCCGCAGGAGCCGCATCTCGATGCGCAGCGTACGGTGCGCGAAGTGGTCGAGGAAGGTCTTGGCGATGTGCTCCAGGCGAAAGAGAAACTGGAGGCCGTCTACGCCGCCTACGCCGAGCCCGATGCCGACTTCGATGCGCTCGCCGCCGAGCAGGCGAAGTACGAGGCGGTGCTCGCGACCGCGGGCGGCGACAGCGGACTGCAGATGGAAATTGCCGCTGACGCGCTGCGCTTGCCACCGTGGGAGGCCAAAATCGAGCCGCTTTCCGGCGGAGAGAAACGTCGGGTCGCCCTGTGTCGCCTGCTCCTGTCGAAACCCGACATGCTGCTCCTGGACGAGCCGACCAATCATCTCGATGCCGAAAGTGTGGATTGGCTCGAGCAGTTCCTGCAGCGGTTTCCGGGCACCGTCATTGCTGTCACCCACGACCGGTATTTCCTCGACAACGCCGCCGAGTGGATTCTCGAGCTCGATCGTGGCCACGGCATTCCGTGGAAAGGGAACTATTCGTCCTGGCTCGAGCAGAAGGAAGCGCGGCTTGCCATGGAATCGAAGCAGGAGGCGGCACGCATCAAGGCGATGCAGAAGGAGCTCGAGTGGGTGCGGGCAAATCCCAAGGGCCGGCAGGCAAAGAGCAAGGCCCGGATCGCGCGATTCGAGGAGCTCTCCTCGTACGAGCACCAGAAGCGCAATGAAACCCAGGAGATCTTCATTCCGGTCGCCGAGCGGCTGGGTGACCTGGTCATCGCATTCGAGGAGGTGAGCAAAGGCTACGGCGAGCGAATACTGATCGACAAGCTGAGTTTCCAAGTGCCGGCGGGCGCGATCGTGGGGGTGATCGGCCCCAACGGCGCCGGCAAGTCCACGCTGTTTCGCATGATCATCGGCCGCGAGCAGCCCGATTCCGGCCGTGTTGTCATCGGACCGACGGCCAAGCTCGCCGTGGTCGATCAATCACGCGAATCGCTGCCCGATGAGAAGACGGTGTGGGAAGCAATCTCGGGGGGGCGTGACATCCTGACCGTCGGCCGTTTCGAGATGCCTTCACGCGCCTATCTGGGTCGCTTCAACTTCAAGGGCGCGGACCAGCAAAAAATAGTGGGCCAGCTCTCCGGCGGCGAGCGCGGACGGCTGCATCTCGCCGCCACGCTGGTGCAGGGCGGCAATGTGCTGTTGCTGGACGAGCCGTCGAACGATCTCGACATCGAAACGCTGCGCGCGCTCGAAGATGCCCTGCTCGAGTTTGCCGGCACCGTGCTGGTGATCTCGCACGACCGCTGGTTCCTCGATCGCATCGCGACCCACATTCTCGCGGCCGAAGGCGAGTCGCAGTGGCGCTTTTTCGAGGGCAACTACCAGGAGTACGAAGCCGACAAGAAGAAGCGGTTGGGCGAGGAAGGCGCCCGGCCGCATCGGATCCGGTACAAGGCGCTCCTCGCGTAAATGCCAAACCGATCACGACGGAGCGCAGCACCGTCATCCCTGCGAACGCAGGGATCCATCTTGACCTTGGACCTATCCCTGGGGCACGGAGAATGGATTCCCGCGTTCGCGGGAATGACGCAGGTGAGCGCAACGAATGAATCCCGAACCCGCGGGATTGACGCAACTCGGGCTGGCGAACGTGATGGCGTAGCACCGTCATCCCTGCGAACGCAGGGATCCATCTTGACCTTGGACCTAATCTGAGGCACGGAGAATGGATTCCCGCGTTCGCGGGAATGACGCAGGTGAGCTGAACG